>NZ_JRFE01000076.1 GCF_000756305.1 Myxosarcina sp. GI1 | reverse complement strand
TTGCTGACGAGAATCGTCATCCTATTACCGAAATCATTTTGCCATGACCCAACCCTCTGAGCCAGATCCTCAGTCCTTTATTACTCAAAATTTATTCGATTTAGCTCAAGGTTCAGATTGGAAGGTCAATCTCAGTAACGAGAATCCTGTCGATCGCGATTATCGTTTGCGACAAGACAGTTATGATGCCCAACATCGTCGCTGGCGAACTACGATTTTGTTTATCGCTATCTTGCTTGGAGTAGCTTTAGTTCTCTATTATTGCTTGCAGATACTCCTTAATCCTCAAGCAACTACTGATGACAAAAAATGGTCTACTGCCATAGCTGCTTCTATTATCAGTGCTGGTGTCGGATTTATTACTGGTTCAAAAGCTGTTGGGTAAGCACAGACTCGGAGCGATCGCGAAGCGGATGCCCTTCGGACTTATCGCCTCTTCTTTTTAAATCAATTCAACTTCTTTTATACTACAGTACGAGACTTTATTCCCCTCTGGATTAATTTGACTACTCTCCTTCTGATTAGGTTTATTTTGTGCTAGAAGCAGTTTCAATTATCTCTAGTAAACATTTACCCGTTTTAGTCTCTCCTTTCTTTATAAAGCCAAATATTTCGAGCAGCAGCACTTTCTAGTTTGCTCTAGCAGCAGCACTTTCTAGTTTGCTCTGCTGCTTTTCTTTTGATGTAGTCTTTGTTCTATATTATGAGAGTTTAGTATCCCGCAGATTGAGGGGTGGGAACTCACAACTCGATCTGCTGGAACTCACATTTCTGAGTTTTCAATAGTTTCAGCCATTTTCTACTTTAGATAAGAAAATAAACGATCGCTCGAAAACAGAGTAGTGATTGGCTACGCCACTGTACTGGGCGCAATCGCACTTCCCCTAAACGCGATAATAAAAATAATTGAGATTTATCAAACCAGACTAATCATGAAACTCGATCGCATTACTAGCAATCCTGCCCGTATGAACGGACAACCTTGTATCCGCAACCTCCGCCTGACCGTCCGCCGTGTCATCGAGCTAATCGCTACCTACCCCGACCGCCAAGAACTCTATCAGGAGTTTCCCGAACTCGACGAAGAAGACATATTTCAAGCTTTAGTTTTCGCTTCTACTTATTTAGATGACCGTCAGATCGAATTCTCCGAGCCTTATGAGACTTCTGCTTGACCAAAGAAGTAGCAGCCACAAGCGATCGCTAGTCCTTTTTGATCTTTTTAACTTTTTTTATACTACGCTACGAGACTTTATTTTCTTCTGGATTAATTTCTGCTTCTGCCTTCAATTGTGCTTATTTTGGGCTACAAGCAGTTGCAGTTCCCTCTAATAAATTTACTCGCTTTAGACTT
>NZ_JRFE01000075.1 GCF_000756305.1 Myxosarcina sp. GI1 | reverse complement strand
TTAGCCTCGAACATTTCTTATAGCAAGTTTGGATTTGTTGGTTTGGCAATGAGTTCTAGTCAATTGCTGGTTGCTTCATTGCTAGCGAAAGACAAAACTATGATTATTTATTCAGCTTCGGTCTTTTTGGGAGTCGATCTTCTGGGCATCTATCGCTGGGTATTTAGTTGAGAAAAGCTTTTAGCTCTTAGCTCTTAGCTCTTAGCTGTTTTAGAATATAAGCAAATGCAAAACTTCACCAATTTACAAGTCTGGCGATCGGCATACGCCGATCCGACGTTCTCCGAACGGCGGCAGTCTCCAGACTGCGCTCATGCTTTTACTATAGACATCTATAAAATAACCAAGGATTTTCCTTCTGAAGAAAAGTTTGGTTTGACCAGTCAGCTACGGAGAGCTTCCATTTCGATTGAGTCAAATTTAGCAGAGGGGTGTGGCAGAAACAGTGATAAAGAATTTGCTCGGTTTGTTTCAATTGCTCAGGGAAGTGCATTGCACCAAGCAAAGCTTGGAAAGTCGTCGAAGACGACGACATGGGCGCGTACGCCCTGCGCTCGTTGCCAATTAATTTTGGCAAAAGATTTAGGTTATGTATCTGAAGACAAGTTTAGTCTTCTAGAGCAAAAAATTCTTGAAATAAATCGAATGTTAAATGCTTTCGAGCGAAAGCTAAGAGCTAAGAGCTAAAAGCTAATAGCTGTGTCTACAGCAATCACGTTATTTAACAAACTTAAAATCAAATCATGAACGAGGATAAACCCCCAAAAATTAAGGTATTGATTGCCGAAGACCAGCAGGTGTTTCGGTATGGACTAGAGAAAGCGATCGAACAGTCACCAGCGATTTCCATAGTAGGTGTTGTTAGCAATGGCAGAGAGGTTTTAGAGCAAGTCGAAGCTTTGATGCCAGACGTAGCAATTTTAGATTCGGTTATGCCTGTTATGGATGGATTGGAAACTGCCAAGCAGTTAGTCGAAGCTTATCCCAACGTGAAAATAATTTTTGTAAGTGCCAGTGTGGAATACGAGCGAATAGCATCGGCATTAAAAGCTGGAGCTTCTGGATATCTTAAAAAGGATAGCCTTGAATTCGACCTGATACCAGCAATAATGGCGGTTAATCGAGACAATGTTTATTTTAGTCCTGAAATTGTCCCGATAATTCAAGAAAGCAACCATTCAGTCGAGGGAAAAAAATCTTATTTTCAGCAAATTTCATTACTGTCAAACGAACGAGAACAATCCTGGTTCGAGACTTGGGAGCTTTGTCTGGCTAAAGAAATAATCTCAAAATGGAGAAGCGAATCAAAACTTGACACTACAGCTAAAAAAGTTCTCGAATCTCTGGCAATTACCAAGCTCGAACTCAAACTGATTGAGATTCCCAATGCAATTAAGTTCGAGGGTCAATTAAATACCTTACCCACAAAACTCAAGAGAGTGGTCGGAGAAACCCAACGAGAATATTTAAGAAGAAATAC
>NZ_JRFE01000074.1 GCF_000756305.1 Myxosarcina sp. GI1 | reverse complement strand
GCAGTAGATTTACATGGTGGAGCGATCGCTATGGAAACTCAATTAGGACAAGGAACTACTTTTACCGTTGTTCTGCCTCATTTGACAAATTAATAATCGATTGTGTGTATAGTAATTTTTTTTAATGTCAACTGTAAACAATGTCAAGACAATTTTAATTATTGACGATAATGTCGACGACCGCGACATTTATAGTCTCTATTTGAATCGAGATGCTATTAATACTTATGAAATTATCGAAACTGAAACAGGAAACAAGGGTTTAGAGTCTCATCAAAGCGAAAAACCCGATCTGATTTTGCTCGACTATGTTTTGCCAGATATGAACGGACTGAAATTTATTCGAGAGTTGAAAGCTAGTTGCGAGCGGTTACCACCAATAATTATGCTTACGGGTGAAGGAAATGAAGCAGTGGCAGTAAAAGCGATGAAAGCTGGCGTTAAAGATTATTTAATTAAAGGAGAAATCAACGCCGAAAGTTTTCGTTTTGCCGTTCGCAACGTACTCGAACAATCTCGCTTGCAACAGTTAGCCGAACGTAGCGAACATAAATTTCGTATTTCGGTAGAAAATTTACTCGACTACTTTGGTATTTATAGCAGCGTTCGCGATCGTAACAACAAAATTATCAGTTTTCGCACCGACTATCTCAATCAAGCCGCCTGTAAAAATAACCTATTTGAGTTACAGCAACAAACAAACCAAAATCTCTGTCAAAAAATCGCCTCTCATCCAAAGGCAGAATTATTCGAGCAGTGCTGTCAAGTTATCGAAACTGGCAAACCACTCTTCAAAGAACATGCATTTTGCTTAAGAGCGGAGAATAAAGAAGTTTTTACCAAAATTTTTGAAATTAGAATTAACAAACTAGAAGATGGTTTTGTTGCTGTATGGCGGGACATTACCGAACGCAAACTAATAGAACAAAATACTCGCGCAGCTTTAGAAAAAGAAAAAAAACTCAACGAACTCAAAACACGTTTTGTGACTACCACCTCTCATGAGTTTCGCACTCCCCTAGCCTCCATTTTGTCTTCTTCCGAATTACTCGAACACTATGGTTATAAATGGACTGAAGAGAAAAAACTAAATCATCTACATCGCATTCAAGCTTCGGTAAAACATATGACTGGGTTATTAAATGATGTTTTGCTGCTTGGTAAAGCTGATGCGGGTAAATTAAAGTTGAATCCCACTAAGTTCGATCTGTATCTATTATGTCAAGAACTGATAGAAGAAATAGCATTAATTTTCCCAACTCATCAAATTATCTTTAGTCAGGATGGTTGTTTGAGTAATGAAAAACAGTTAGCTGTTGATAATGAAGTTGCAGCAGTAGATGCTGCAACTTCAGCGTTTGTTTGTATGGATGAAGAACTACTACGTCACATTCTCACTAACTTGCTTTCTAATGCCATCAAGTATTCGCCTTATAGCGACAAAGTGTATTTAGATGTCACCTGCGAAACCAAACGAACCGTATTCT
>NZ_JRFE01000073.1 GCF_000756305.1 Myxosarcina sp. GI1 | reverse complement strand
TTGCTGACGAGAATCGTCATCCTATTACCGAAATCATTTTGCCATGACCCAACCCTCTGAGCCAGATCCTCAGTCCTTTATTACTCAAAATTTATGGCTCTACCGCAATTCCCGTGGTAGACACTACAAATAGTGTAGTTGTCAAGAGTCTGACTATTTTGGGATGATAAAGAGATTAGATTAACAGTGGTGGGTATGATGGATAACTCGATTCAGATACCTCTCGATTTGCCCGATGTTCGGGTATTAGAAGTGTCGAAAACAGAAGAGGGAACTTGGCTGATTCGGGTTGAGAGTACTCTGAAAGGGACATCATGTCGTAAGTGCGGTAAAAAGTTGACGCATTTCCATGGTTTTGACCAGCCTATCAGACTGCGCCATCTACCAGTATTCGAGCAACCAGTTTATGTAGAATTAAAACCGAAGCGCTATCAATGTCGGAGTTGCCAAGGAAAACCCACCACAACACAAAGATTGAGTTGGCATGAGTTACGGAGTCCCAATACTAAACCCTACGAAAAATGGCTACTACGCTTTTTGGTTAATTCCACTGTGGTCGATGTAGCCAACAAGCTCTCTCTCAGTGAAGAGATAGTCACGGGAGTACTCGACCGTTGGTTGACAACTAAAGTCAACTGGGATCGATTTCAAAGGATTGAAATACTAGGAATCGATGAGATTGCTTTAAAACGAAGGCACCGAGATTATGTAGTTCTGGTCACAACACCTTTAATAGAACAGGGAGTTGAGGTATTAGCGGTGCTAGCAGACCGCAAAAAAGAGACGATGGTCAACTTCTTCGCTTCAATTCCCATCCGTCTAAGGAATACAATCGAACGGGTCTGTACTGATATGTACCTGGGATTTGTCAATGCAGCACGAGAGCAACTACCCCGCGCTCACATCATCATCGACCGCTTTCATGTAGCACGAGCTTATCGTCACTGTGCCGATCTAGTGCGGCGACAAGAACTGAAATTACTCAAACAGAAATTGCCTCAGAAGGAGTATAAGACAATTAAAGGTGCGATGTGGGCTTTCCGCAAATCTTCCGAGCAGCTCAACGATGAAGAATGGGAGTTGCTCCAACGTCTCTTCTCTTACTCTCCCAAAATGAAAGAAGCTTATATCTTACGAGAGGAATTGACAGAAATATTCGAGCGCTTATATAACCCCAAGGGAGCTAAATGCGCGATTCGTGCTTGGTGTAAACGAGTACGTCAGAGTCAAATCTCCCAGTTTACGAGCTTTCTAAAAACTATTGAAACCTGGCTTGAGCAGATCGCTAACTATTTTCTGGAGCGACTTACTAGTAGCTTTGTTGAAGGTTTTAACAACCGAGTTAAAGTTTTAAAGCGTCGTTGCTATGGCATTTTTGATGTAGAGCGTCTTTTTCAACGTCTCACACTCGATATTCATGGCTATGAAAGATTTGGTCTTACTTGACCCACACCATATCTAGTGTTTACCACGGCAATTCCAAGAGAGCCTTAAAAACACTATGATTTAGGCTTTGATTTACACAAATCATTAATTGTTCAATTCAGCATTTATGCAATTGTTCACTACTACATTTAAGGTTAAGACCTATCAAAGAAATAATTGTCAAAAAAAGTAGCAGCCACAAGCGATCGCTAGTCCTTTTTAATCTTTTTAACTTCTTTTATACTACGCTACGAGACTTTATTCCCTTCTGGATTAATTTCTGCTTCTGCCTTCAATTGTGCTTATTTTGGGCTACAAGCAGTTGCAGTTCCCTCTAATAAATTTACTCGCTTTAGACTT
>NZ_JRFE01000072.1 GCF_000756305.1 Myxosarcina sp. GI1 | reverse complement strand
TAGCTTGTCTCCATTCCCAAGGTGGTTGAGGATTTCCCTGCCAAATTCCTAATTTTTCTTCCTGGGCTAACTCCTGAGCGATCGCAGTTTTTTCTAATTAGAAACGGTGTTAATTGCCTCTCTGCCTTCCCGTTCTGCTGCTTCACTCGTATAGTAGATCTCATCTGGCTCGTAGACTGTGCCATAGTCATCAATGATGGCGTATTTGTAACAATCAGATAAGGTGTAGTAGACAGCTAAGGTGTACTGCTTGATGCCAATCAGTTTGATGATACTCATGACCAGAACGCGATCGCCAGTTTACTTTTAATTGTAGTTTGACTGGGGAAGTTGGCGCGATCGCCACACTACGATACAATAATTTCCATTCAGCGATCGCCAGACCTAAAAATGCCCATAGATATTAGTCTCTACCCTGCCAACTGGAAAGCACTTACACTAAAAATCAAAGAAGCTGCAAACTGGTGCTGTGAGTGTTGCGGTAAGCGGTGTTACTGTCCAGGGGAAAGACCAGAGAGTTTAACTCGCTCGGAATGGACGGCGGATATTTTGCAGGTACACCATCGCAACCACGACACTACGGATAATCGCCTATCCAATCTTCTATCTGTCTGTGCTGCCTGTCATCTCAATTTACACAGGGGCAAGTATAGTGGCATTAGTCCTGGGCAGTTGTCGTTATGGTAGTAATTTAATCAGTAAAAATCGCCTCAAAAATAGAGCGTTTAACCCGAAACTTAATCTGTAATAACTGTTGATAAAATCGGTCTAGATCGTCTATTTTTACTCGGTCGTCTGCCATCATTTTCTTGATAACCGCCAGTGTTCCTTTGACATTTAAGCCCAATCTCATAGCTTCGCGACGGGCGGCAAAATCATCTAAAATTATGTAGTCAGATTGTAATTCCGAAGCCAGAGCGATCGCTGCTGCTTCTCCTCTGCCCAGACGTTCGTTAATACTCTTAGCAAGAGAAACAAGACCAATTTGCTCGACGGTCAAACTGTTGTTAGCAACTACAACATTTACATAATGACTCGCTTCATCTTGTTTGGCGTTAATTTCTTCGATGACTACTTCTGGCACTAAAAATTCATAGTCATATTGCAAGAATAGTTCGAGATAATTTAACCGAGATAGAAATATTAGGGGAGAGGAATTAAAAACAACTTTCACCAGCTTCTTTCTAGAGCGATATCATCATCGGTTAGGTAATAAAATTCGATACCCATTAACTCTAATAGTTGCAGAAATACTTCAACTTCTAGTTCCATCATTTCTGCTGCTTTTTGCAAGCTAATCACCCTTGAAACCAAAGCTCCAACTACAAATAAAAATCTTTCTTTTTGCTCTACCTTCTGAAATATTTGTAAATTTGAAGCAATTTCTTGTCTAGTTTCTTTGGTAGTCATTAATTGAGAGCGAGATAATTTATATCTTCATTTTAAAAGACATTGTTACTTGTTAGCTTTTCGCCATTTCCAAGGAGGTTGAGGATTACCGTTCCAAATTCCTAAACCTTCTTTTTGGGCTAACTCTTGAGCGATAAGCCTACGGCATGGCTCCGCTACGCAAGTGGTCACGGGCTTCAATTCCCATCGGCATTTTTTTCTCTTTTTGCTCAATTGAGAATAGGTAACGAGTGCCAATCCAACTAATAGAGCTATACCATTTAAGAAAGTTTTAGAATTCATGAGACATATCGAGGATGAAAAATAGAGGTAAACTTATTTTTCCCCGATAGCAAGAATTAGAACTAAACGGACATCTCACGTTGGCGAGGTTGCCTC
>NZ_JRFE01000071.1 GCF_000756305.1 Myxosarcina sp. GI1 | reverse complement strand
AGCGAGTCGAAAATCTTAAATCGAATGCCTGTCAGCTTATGGAATACGATCTTTCTCAATATCCTTACTCTTCTCAGCGACGAGCCGTACTTGGCAAAAACTGTGCCGTAGCCACTAGTCAGTCTCTAGCAACTCTGGCAGGAATGGAGATGTTTTGGGCAGGGGGTAACGCAGTGGACGCGGCGATCGCCTCTGCCATTGCGATAACCGTTGTCGAACCAACCTCTAACGGCATTGGGGGAGATGCTTTTGCTTTAGTTTGGGATGGCAAGCTATACGGACTTAATGGTTCGGGCAAAAGTCCTCAAGCTATGAGCCTTGAGTGTTTTGCTGGGTTAGAGTCGATACCAGAATTAAGCTGGCTTACCGTGACCGTACCAGGAGCAGTTTCGGCTTGGCAAACTCTAGGTCAACGGTGGGGAAAGCTACCTTTTGAACGATTATTCGCTCCAGCTATTCGCTATGCTAAAGAAGGGTTTCCTGTATCTCCAGTAACGGCAGCAGCGTGGAAACGAGCCGAACAAGTCTATTTACCACTCAGTGCTCCTCATTTTACCCCATTTAAACAGGTCTTTTTTCCTCAAGGACGCGCCCCCAATGCTGGTGAAATCTGGGCAAGTCCCAATCATGCCCAAACTCTTGAAGAAATCGCCGTTAGCGGGGGAGAAAGCTTTTATCGCGGCAAACTGGCCCAAGCGATCGCCGAATTTGCCGAAGAAACAGGCGGTTTACTCAGTGCTACAGATTTGGCTAATCACCAATCACTTTGGGTAGAGCCAATTTCTACGCCATATCGTCAGTATCGAATTTGGGAGATTCCTCCCAACACTCAAGGAATTGCAGCGTTAATGGCACTCAATATTCTTGAAGGATTCGATCTCGCTTCTGTTCCTCGTGAGACTGTCTCTAGCTACCACCAACAAATTGAAGCGATGAAGCTGGCTTTTGCCGATGTATACTGTCACGTTGGCGATTCAGACTTTATGAATGTATCTTGTCAACAGCTTTTAGATAAAGCTTATGCTGCTCAGCGCAGGCAGTTAATTCAACATCAAGCACTTCACTTAGCAAAATCGGGGTTAGCTTCAGGCGGAACTGTTTATCTAGCAGCAGCCGATCGCAATCTAATGGTTTCTCTAATTCAGTCCAACTATAAAGGCTTTGGCTGCGGTATTGTGGTTCCTGGTACTGGTATTGCACTGCATAATCGTGGTACTGGCTTTACCTTAGAGAAAGGACATCCCAATCAGGTAGCACCAGGCAAAAGACCTTTCCACACGATTATTCCTGGATTTATTACCGAAGGCGATCGCCCGTTAGGCTCTTTTGGGGTAATGGGTGCTTCCATGCAGCCTCAAGGACATTTACAAGTGCTTCTCAATTTAATCGACTATGGGATGAATCCTCAAGCAGCCCTCGATGCTCCTCGCTGGCGATTCGTTAGTGACAACCAAGTTTTAGTCGAATCGGGAGTTTCACCTGCGCTCGTGCAGGTGTTGCGCGAACGAGGTCACGATATTCAGTTTGCTCCACATACGATGTTTGGCAAAGGTCAAATAATTTTATCGCACGGTGAGGGATTAGTAGCTGCAACGGAACCACGTGCTGATGGGATAGCTTTAGCACAATAGAATGTAAATGCAGCGCTCCCACTAAAGTTAAGACGTATTTAAACTAAGTCGTAATAATTATATGCTTATACCGTACTGGCAACCGCACTATCTGCTTGGATGAAGTTTCTCACCGATGAAAAACATCTCGACCGCCACTTAAAAGATGACCACGAAGCAGTTTACCGATAACTTTCAGTCGAAAGTATTGCCAGACAAGATTATCTTTCCAACCCGATCTTTTAATAGTTTTGCCAGCATTGTTAATAATTATAACGAGATTGCATGCGCTCCAAACTTGCAACCTAATAGGTAAATAGAAAAAACAAAATTTTATAGTCAAACAATTCTGTTTTTTCTAAATAGCTTTATTCTCAATAAAGGAGAACAACATGCAAAATATTAACGAATTGGATGTGTTTGTCGATCTCACGCTTGAAGAAATGGAAGAGCTAAAAGGTGGTCTTAGCATCAAACCAAGTACGAGTAAACCCTCAATACCCGACATATGTAC
>NZ_JRFE01000070.1 GCF_000756305.1 Myxosarcina sp. GI1 | reverse complement strand
AGCAAACCTTAGAGACTCAATTAAACGACTCGATAGAACGCTTGCAGCATACCATCGAGAGCGACAGTGGCAAGGAAAATTAGCTGCCGTTAGAGATTCTGTAGAACATCAGACTCTGGCAGCCGATACCGAATTAATCAAAGCCGTTACCAAACTAGACCGCGCTCTAAAAGTCAAGTCGCCCAAGATTGCTAGTAACCTACAGCAGCTTCAAGGGATGTTAGAGCGGTACGAGAAGCTACAACAGTCCGCACTAACAAATAGAGTTTGGCTTTCCCACCAGCAATCTCTCAAACGTTCTCAGAGTCAGCTAGAACCAGCCAAACAACTTTTTGAAAAAGAATATAAAGGGTTGAGGGAACGAGTCGAACGAGATCCTAACCTGCGCTACGCCGAAGTTAACAAGATAGATACTGCTGTAGCGATGCTGGTAATTAAAGAGGCAATTTCTAGCAATCGCTCGGAAAATCTACTCAATCGAGTCGGACAAGTGTTATCTCAAAGCGATTGCCTTAAAGAATGGAAACAGTCGATGCCAGAGGCGGAGTATCGAGTTTTAGCTAGAGAATATATCGTGAAAACTTACGAACGAGCCTGTTTGATTAGAGAAAGTATTCTCTCTGCCAGAAAGAATCAGGAGTTTGAATTTGAGAGGTAATAAGGGAAGTGGGGATTTCTTTTAACAGTGTTCGATAGCGATCGCTAACCAGACTTTTTAATTGTCGTTGAATACCTTTTGATAAAAATTAGAGCAAGTTAGGGGTTCGGTTAAACTAAGTCAGAGAGTTACCCCTCTGACTTAGTTTAACTAAACGCCTTATAGTTCTTCTGCCTCGTATCACACTTTGTATTAAAAAAGTATTTTTATTTAACCTGTCACATCAATATTAATTATTACCACATCTATATAGAAGGGGATAAAAAGCCAACTCTAACAAGCAAAAACAAGCTAACTATTGACTTAAATTGAATATTTATTATTCATCTTTGCAATCTGCGAGGGTCAATTTCTGCTTCGTGTTTGTTTTTGGGTTTTAAATACCTTCGTTACTAATAAATTAAGAAAAATACTATGCCAGAACAAGAACAAGCCATTATCCAGACTGTTCCCACTCAAGGCTTACCTGTATTGGAACAGCCAGACCTATCACTACTATTAAAGTATGGAGGTGGTGCAGCAGCTATTATTATATCTATTTCTATTTTGCTGCTGGCTGTAGCAGAGATAATCAAAGTATTAGTTCCCGTAATGCTTCAGGGATCGAAACTGGATAATAAAAAAGATAGAAACAGTAGTTAGTCAAACCTCAACTCCTTTAAATACAAGCTTTCTAGCTATGTTAGCTGGGAAGCTTTCCTACACCAAATTCCATAAAACAAAACTTTTTAGTCGCAAAGTGTCACATTTTCCCAGCGACTGGACACATCTAATTAGAGGAGAGAATGTATATGACTAACCCACCATTAACACCTAACAACAAACAAGAACAGCTTGAGTTATTGGCTAAGATAGTCAATGACACTCTCTCAGAGGAGTGGGATGAAAGTACACGCAAGATATTTTTCTTTATCAAGCGTAGTCTTCGTCAGTTTAAGCTAGACGGACAGCTACAAGAAAGTGATATTTTATTAGATTCTTATCTTCGTGTCCGTAAAAAGATTGAATCTGGAGAATCTATCCAGAATATGCCAGCTTATTTGAATCGTGTTGCTTTTAATATAATTAGAGAAAAAAGTAAGAAACAAAAAAAGTCAGAAGATTTACATATCCGTTTAATTAATAATGAACATGGACATCCAGATACAACTTCAGAAACAGATGGCTCAGACAGCTATCAAATCACTAGCTTACTAAAAGCTCTGGAAGAATTAAAATCTGAAGATTTTGAACTAATACAACTACGCATAGTCAAAGGTTTATCTTGGAACGAAATTAGCGATTACCTAAATTCTTCTCAAGACAATGAAAACCAGAAAAAGCTATCTACAAGGACTTTAAGAAAAAGAGGAGAGAGAGCTTTAAAACGCCTGAGAGAAGCTTACTTTTCCGTCGAAGAAATATACATTTTAGGGGCGGGAGTAAAATAATGAAAGATATAGAAATCAAAAAAATATTAGACACTATTCGAGGGTCTAATCTTAGAGAAAATAATCCTAAATTTGACAAACCACCAAATGTTGAAACTCCTTTTGGTTTTAATTCTTTACAGCTAGAATTAACAGCACTTAAATACTATGAATTGGTAACTCTTAAAGAACTATCTGAACTAGAAGCCAAGCAGTTAGATAAAATTCTGGAACAAGCTGAAACTGATGATAAATTAAGCTTGTTACTGAATGAAGTTGATGAGCTAACTTTTGAAGAATTGGGTTTTTATGAAAAAGACAGCTTAGAACAAGTTGAAAATCTGAGAGCAAAAGCAAAAGAATTTATCATCAAGTTAGAAAACTATCACAAAATAGATTGCATTGATAAGTTGCAATCTATTTGCAGCTATCAAAATATTCTCAATGAATACTACAGGTTAATAACTCTTAAAGAACTATCTGAACTAGAAACCAGGCAGTTAGATAAAATTCTGGAACAAGCTGAAACTGATGATAAATTAAGCTTATTGCTGAATGAAGTTGATGAGCTAACTTTTGAAGAATTAGGTTTTTATGAAAAAGACAGCTTAGAACAAATTGAAAATCAAAAATCAGAATTTAAAAAATGTATTGAAAGAATATTGAATCAGACGAATGATTTAACCTCCAATCAGGTTCATGTTCGTGGTGCTGCTTATGCTGCTGGTCATGCTGCTGGTTTTGTTGCTGGTCATGCTGCTG
>NZ_JRFE01000069.1 GCF_000756305.1 Myxosarcina sp. GI1 | reverse complement strand
ATCACTATCTATCATGACTCTCATGATAACTATTTTATGTCTTCGGGAATTGAGGAGATTAAAAATGCTGTTCTCAGGATAGTTCCGCATCTTGGTACTAATTGCCGTCATCCTCTCCTTTTTTCGGTTCGGCTTCTACCAGGGACTGAAACTGACGCTATTGTTGCCTCTATGTCTTCCTCTTCTTCTTCTAAACCTAGAAAACGACGCTCTAAGTTTAATAAATCGTAGTCGATAGTTGATTGTTAATTTAGTAGCTTTGCTAATCTCCTGCACCAAGAACAATCGCCTCGCATGAGGATTCAGTAATGAAAATTAGAACCCTAAAGTCAAAATTATCTAAAGCAGGTTTTGTCTGCTGTTCCCGACGAGGTAAAGGTAGTCATAGCGTTTGGAAACATCCTGTTTGTTCTGTTGCAGTCATTCAATCTGGTAAAGATTGCAAGGATGCCAAACCTTATCAAATTAAAGCAGTTGACTCGGCATTGCAACAAATTAAATGTTCCTAAGCTCGTATTTAATAGTACAATAGTATTAGTTAATAAGCTTCAACAATCATGAATAACTCTTCAATTGATTTTGGATTCGATACTGACGAATTTGTTGGTGAAATAACTACAGTACCTTATTCTCAGTTCCTCAATGCCAGTAGTAAGAACTACGGTATCGCTATTACTTCAGCTTCGGTTAATGAAAAAAGTTCTTGCGCTATTATTATTTAAATTATCCTGAAAATGTTTGCTTGCCAACCTTCACCAAGTTTGTAAAAAATTTCTAATTCTACATTACTATCTTGCTTTAAAAGATCGAAGAAAATGCTATTACTTTTTTTATAAAAATAAATATCTTTTCCAGGTAAAATAATAGATTCGATTAATCCATGATTTTGGTATATCTCTTTTATTTTACCTTCTGTACGTTTTAAATACTTACTAGATATCACTATTTTTTCTGTATTTTTATTTTCTGAAACTACATTATCAAAAATTTCATTTATAATTTCTTGCGGGTCTTTATTAAATCTAATATAAAGATCGAATAATTCAGATATAACCCAACTTTCTTTAGAAATTTTGTTGTTGTTTAGTTCTTTATCTTGATAATAACTTTCAAACAATTTTTCTTTAGCTTGGTTAAACAAACACACTTTTTTAAACTCATCCTCTTCCAAATCCATTAACTCTATATCAGTTTTTGCAGAATATCTCGAAACATGAGAGTATCCGTGACTATGACCCAACGCTTTGCAGATTTGCTTACTTTCATACAAATATTCTTTAGCGTTTTTCAAGTTTTCTTTTTTATTCGTTTCTTTTAACATAGCCAAACGATAATAAAACTCCCCTAATTGCCCAAGTCTTATATCAAGATACAAAAGCATTTGGTGTTGCTGTGTTTCAGAATACTTTAAATTTTGATCGTCACTTTTATTATTTTTCCAATAAGCTATAACTTTATCTGAGCTTTCCTTACCTTGTTCATATAAACTTAAGGACTCTTCTAAATTTCGTCGAAACCTTTCTTCGTCAGCTTTGATTTTCAAAAGCTTTGATTTTAATATATTTGGCAGTATATCTAGTGGACTTTCTGGAAATAAATATTTGATATTTTCTTTGTTATGATCTCTTCTAAAATCATTCACAATGTTAGTTATTTTGTCAATACATTCATTTGCTCCTTTAAAAATGTCCTTTTTTATCTCAGCTCTTACACTTTTGTTTTTCTCATCTTTTACAAACTCACTTTTATTGAAATCAATATATGACCAAAAAATATTTTCTAAGCGCTTAATTTTTAGCTGTTTTTTTATAGCAGAGTCTGTTATATCTTCAAGTGCGTCATTTATGTATTTTAATTCACATCTTACCTCATCAAAATTTTCTTTTTTTTTCCATTTATAAAATTTAAATTTTAATAATTTTAATCTAATAAAATTTAGATCGTATTCTTTGATTTTAATTCTTTTCGGTGCTGTTTCATAAAAGTTGTCAACCAATTTAACGAATTCCAAGTGCATAACTTCTGGCATTAAAAACAAAGACAATTCACAAAGATTTTGCTTTGACGACGATCGCCCGCTCATCACCATAGAATTTACCCCAGATATTCATCCCTCTGAAACTGAATACAACTACCCTCATCCAAAATTCGTTTTTGGCGATGAGGTAATCAACAAATTTAATCCTTCCAAGTTACTTACTATCTGCGCTTTAGAACTTATCGAACATAAAACCCCTTCAGGCTTGCTACTCCAACAACCTTACTGGAAATATAAGGTCGATGATGGTTGCTGGTACGAAGAATCAGTTTTAATCCGCCAATCCGATACTTGTGCTAAATGTTCTTATTTTGAAGATTACAACGATGAAAGAAATCGCGGATGGTGCCATCTTTTTAATGATGCTACTAGAAGACATCATCAACGCACCAATGACTGCGATCTCAATTCTTCATCCATGAAAGCCCTTCCATATCCTGAATACGATTATGGGGATAGGGTTAAGATCGTTGACTCCGACGAAGACCACACTGAATGGGCAGTTTTTAAAGTAGTTGAGAAAAGACACAACCCTCAGTATTATTCCTCTGTTGACAATTACCTGAATGAGTCTGAATGGTACTATCTTCTTTTTCCATCTTGGGACGGTAACGAATGGGTGGCAGAAAAAGAGCTTTGTCATGCAGATTTATCTCATACTGTTGCAACTGAAGAAGTGTTCTAAAACATGACTATTGGCTGTTAGCTAAGATTCAGTAGCCAACAGCCATACTCAGTCTTTTAACTCGCCTCACCTTACTCAATACTCTCAATAATTATCATGGTTCAATCACAGCTTTTAGTAGAAATTAGAACTTTTAACCAGCCCTTTCCCGAATCAGAAGACATCCCAACCATCACTATCTATCATGACTCTCATGATAACTATTTTATGTCTTCGGGAATTGAGGAGATTAAAAATGCTGTTCTCAGGATAGTTCCGCATCTTGG
>NZ_JRFE01000068.1 GCF_000756305.1 Myxosarcina sp. GI1 | reverse complement strand
TTGGACGACTAACTGCACTAAAGTTAGATCGTCAAAAGCCGATATCTTTTCGCTTTCTTCGGCGCGGATGTAGGTATCGATGAGGTGGCGCATCGCTGGCTCGTAGGCTTTTAAATCTATGTAGTCCCCACTGGCTATTTTTACCTCCTGACGGACGTTTTCGTAGTGTTTGACCTCCTCTTTGATGCGGGCAATTTCAGCAGGGGTATAGCCCGCTTCAATGGCTTCATTGGCAATGTTGGCATAAGCGCGGAGCAGGGAAGCGACGGACTTGTAGAGGAAGATGCGCTTTTGTTGATTGTTTTGTAATTCTTCTGGGTTATCGGTATTGCCACAGAAATACTTAAGATAGGCGGCGGTGTTTTTGGGGGGTGCGACTGGTTCGCATAAAGCTTTGACGGTTTCTAGGGTTTCCTCTAGGCGTTCCTGGGCTTTAGTAAGGCGATCTTCTAATAACCCTTCAATATCATCCTTGTCGTAACCATCTAGGGCTTCAAAAGAGTTCGTAATATTTACAGGCTTGATAAATACTGCCAGAGACTAAGATGGCGTTACCGCGACCACTTTTAAGCCGATCTTTCACCCCCATATCAAAGATAATATCAGCGACTATTTTATTTAACCGATCTTGGGAACTAAGCACCTGGCGCATCGTCCCCCAGCGTTGTTTGAGTTGGTTTTTAGCAAGTTCGGTCAAGCCCGAAGTTTTAGCTTCAAACCAGCGATCTATCCTTTCGGGGGAAGTTAGATTTTGGTCGATGTTTCTGGCTTCGTAGCGTAAATCTAAAACTACTTTATCTTCAACTGCCTCGTTAAATTTATAGGTGTGAATATAGTCGCCAAATACTTCAATCGTGGTTGCTTTATCTTTTTTGAGTAGGGGCGTACCCGTAAAGCCAATAAATACCGAATCGGGCAAAATTCGCTTCATTGCCTGGTGTAATTTACCCGATTGAGTACGGTGACATTCATCGACAAAAACGTAAATATTGCCCTTGGCTTGGAAGTTGGCGGGGAGATTATTTTGTAGTTCTGCTATGTATTTCTCGTAGTCAGCATCTTGGGGATTTTTCTTCTTCTTGCCAAATTTATGAACTAGAGAACAGATCAGCCAGGGGGTTGTGTTGTCTAATTGGGTAATTAAATCCCTACCGCTAGTAGTACGATAAATCGATTCATCGACTCCTAAAAAGATGCCTTCAATTTGTCGATCTAATTCGTCGCGGTCGGTAATAATTAAAACCCTAGAGTCATCGGCATTTTCTTTTATCCATTTAGCTAGCCACACCATTGTCAGGCTTTTACCGCTCCCTTGGGTATGCCAGATAATACCCCCTTCCCTGCGGTTTAAATAGTCTTGAGTGGCTTTAATACCAAAATATTGATGGGGACGACAGACTTTTTTGATTCCCGAATCGAAGACGATAAAATCGTGGATTATCTCTAGAAACCTTGCTTTTGGTAATAGCTCTAGTAAAGCGCGATCTAAAATTTCGGGGTTACTAGCTGGTTGCCCCCAATCTGAATCTTCCTTCCAAGTCAGATAATACTTTTCTGGGGTTTCAATCGTGCCATAGCGCAGCCCTTGGGTATCATTTCCTGCCATGATCAACTGCATGGTAGTAAAAAAAGGTTTAATAAATTCGGGCTTTTGATTGTCCAAATTTTGACGGATACCTTCAGAGACAGAGATTTTACTGCGTTTGAGTTCTAGTACTGCCAAAGCGATACCGTTGACATAAATAACAATATCGGGGCGTTTATTATTGTCCCCTTTAATCGCTACTTCTTCGGCGATCGCAAAATCGTTATTTATAGGATCTGACCAATCGATTAACCAAACCGTTTGATTATTTTCCCCTACATTTTCCTTGACTTTAATTCCGTAGCGCAGTAAGCCATAAACTTCCTGGTTGATATCGTAAAGGCTCTTAGCTTGGTCTGTAGCGGTTTTTTTTAGTTCTTGGAGTGCCTTGTTAATTAGGGTGGGACTGTAGCCTTGTTGGGTTAGATATTCCCTTAAAATGCCTTCTTCGATGTTGCTGTTGTCTTTCCTGTCTTGCCAGTTGCCCAGGTAGCGGTAGTGTAATTGCTGTTGGAATAGTCGAACTACTCGCTTTTGAGTGATGCGTTCTATTTTTCCAACCTTATCCATAACCAGAATTGATAATTAGCAGTTTTATCTCACAATTTTGACTCGCGATCTTTATTGATGCCAGTTTTCTAACTTTAAATTCAGAAAATTTTGAAAATCTGAGGTGTTATTAGTAACGAGAATTAAATTATTAGTGTAAGCGATCGCAGCGATTTGTCCGTCCACAAAAGCGGGAGTTTTACCTGCTGCTACAAGGCGAGTTCTTTCTTTTGCGTGCCAAGTTGCTGCCGTTTCATCATAGGGAAGTAGGGGAATATGAGGCTGGACTACTTTTTGTAAATAGGTTTCAATCTTACGGCGTTTTTTAGATGGTAGAAGACGCTGACAGCCAAATAAAAGCTCGTGCCAAACAACCACCGCCGTACCAATTTCTTCTTGGTGCGCTTGTAGTTTTGCCAATACTGCGGGGTTGGGTTTGGGTCGCACGGGTTCGGAAACTACATTAGTGTCGAGTAGATAACGCAGGGTCAAAAACTTACCTCCCGTCCAGGGGAGCGATCGCGAACATCGGCAAATACATCTGCTTCTGTCTCTAAGTCTTCCAAATCGTTATGGTCATAAAACTCTTGTAACGATGTCCAAAAAGTAGATTTAGCAGCGGTTAAACGCTTGTATTCTGAGGCTGAGAGAATATAAGCAAAGGGTACTCCTTCCTGAGTAATTTCAATAGAATTACCCCGTTCGATCTGCTTTAGCACTTCGGGGAGATGAGAGTTAAGTTGTTGGGTCGAATATTGCTCTTTCATTTATCCTTATTATCAATTAACTAAGATGCTTGCAGTGCGACAGGTTTATAAAGCAGGGGAATTAATTGTTCTGCTGGTACGGTTTCCATTGCATAGGTTACTCCTTGTTCATCGGCAAAATCGATTAAAAAGGCTTTTCCATCGAAATCCATGACTGCCGTTCCTACTTGCCCTTTTCTCAGTAATATCGGCTCGTTGGTTTCTTTGTGGGTTGTAAGAATGTCTCGATCTATCGTTACTAAGTCGTATTCTTTAATTTGACTCATAATCGCTTCAATTGAGAATTGATAATGGATAGTTGATAATTAGGTTTTGTTTTTGGTGGTTTTGATAATGGAGGTGAGGAGTTTTAGGAGTTCTTCTGCATCTGTTGATATTGATTGGAAACCTTTTAAGTCTATGTAACCAGATTGGTGTAATAATTCTAGCCAGTAGTCGGTTTCGTTAGCTTCTTTAAGAGCGATCGCTAATTTATGAATAAAGTCGGCTTTACTTTCTGCTTGTTGTGCTTCGCGAACTAATGCGCCAATAGCCGTACCGCTTCGCAATAATTGCTTACTCAAAACATACTCTTTTTTTTCTTTTGTTAGATATTGGTAGAGCTTTACTATCCTCAAGGCAAAAGCAAAAGACTTGTCTTTAATCGCATTTTCCCTCATTATCAATTATTCATTCTCAATTCTCAATTAATCGCGTTTTGCCCGTTAACAACTCCTGCATCATTCCCTGCTTGATGGCTTTGTACTTGTCCCGCTTTTGTTCTATGGCTTCGATCTCAGCATCCATATCGCTTAAGATTTCGGCGATCGCTTTCTGTTCGGGTAGTGTTGGCGGAATTTGAATTGAAGTATTTCTAATTGACTGAAGTGAGAGGTTTCTGATTGTAGTTCCTGTTAATTCATCTTCAAAAAATGATTTAACTGCGTGAGTTTGCAAAAAATAAAATATATATTTTTTAAACACAGATTTATTAATATTAATGTATGCTGCACTTTTGCCTAAAATAACTTTTTCATTAGCAAATAATGCAATATTACCTATTGTTCCATTAATTGAAATAAGTATTGTATTGTTAGATAAATCTTTTTTATATTTGTAATACTCATCTTGGCTTACGCATTTGGTATTTTCAGTAATTTGAATAAAACCATTAATTAAATTATTACCGTTTATGAAATGAAATTCAGACGAGTTAATATATTTTGGCGTTGAATGAATACCATCACCAATATCTGTTGAAATATCTACCAATTTTTTCTCTTCCCACTCACCACTAAAACCAGGTAAACGCTTCTTACCAGTAAGGAGTTGCTGCATAGTTCCCTGCTTGATGTCGCGCTTTTTAGCCAGTAGAGAGTCGCATTCTCTAATTAAATCATCAACATCACTTAAAACACGGGCGATCGCTTTTTGTTCTGGTAACGGTGGAATTAGTACAGGGCATTTTTCCAATACTCCCTGATCGATTGTAGTCATGGTTGCTGTTTTTGCATGAGCAACCAAATAATTTCGAGCTATTCTTGAAGTAAAGTATCTATGTAAGAAAGAAGAATTAATTTTATTTTTATCTGGTCTTACTCTAATTACATGACTGTCAAACACAACTACTTCGTTTCGATGTTGCTTATAAATATTACACTGTGCAATTCCACTTGGTACTACAGAAGAGCGTGTAAAAAATAAATCTCCATCTAAAACTTGATACCTTTTTTGTTCATCCAAATTAGCTTCAAATAATTCAAGCGAATTTACATCAATAGGAATATTTTTATATAAATCCCCTACATTAATAAGTTTTATTCCAGAGCCTTTCTTTGAAGGTTTGTAAAATACACCATTTTGCATGGGTTCACTGCAAATATATTTAAGATTTTTTACTTTCCAATCTTCAGGAATAATACCAACATCTGTACTCTTAGAACCTTCGGAAACATTAACATCTTTCACTACAACAACTCGGTAACTAATAATGGATAGTTAATAATTAATAATTGTTAGTTTGAATAAATTCCAGCCCGACTAACCGCATAATCGTCAAGAGAAGGAATCGAATCACCAACTTCTATTAAGATTTCTTCTATTATTTGCTCGCTTTCTTCAGAAGTTATTTTTGTTTTTAAATTATCTCCTGCTAGTGAAAAAATTTGATTATCTTGGTTGGCTTTTGAACTGTTTTTATATTGAAGATACTCGATAAAATTTACCAACTCTCCTAAAGATTCTTCAGGTAAACTTTGAATCGATGATAATATTTCTTCTGAATTATATTTTGCTTTATTCATTGCCAATTCTCCATTCTAAAAAATTATCAATTATCCATTATCAATTTTCAATTGTTGAAGATACTTGTTTACCTTACTTTCCAACTCCTCAACCCTAGTAGTCAACTCTGGTAAAGTCTGCTCGTAACGTTCCGCTAGTTCTTTAATCCGTTGGGTCAAACGCTGGGAAATCCTATCTAATTCCGTTTTGATTTCTTGGCTAATAGTTGCTAGCCATTTATCATCTACTACTAAAGTTTTTACTTCTGCTTCCGTGAGTTTTTTATATTGCTCTAACAGCAATTTATCTAGTTTTTTCTGGGCAGCTTTGACTTTCTTATCGGCAGCAGCTTCTTTATCAAATAAAGCCAGGTAATTTTTTAATACCGTTAACTCTTCTCCCCAATCTAATTCCTGCTGTAACTCTTTAATCCGCGTTTGGACGTTACCCTTAGTAATTTTACCTTTATCGTTTTTCACCTCTTCTAAAAAACCATCTTCCCCCGAATGTTCTTCTTCCATTTCTTCCTTGTCTCTGGTAATGGCTTCAGTTTCCGCTTCTAACTGCTCGATTTTACTTTGTTCATCTGCAAAGTAACGGTTTATAACTAAAGGTTTGGGAATTAGATCGCAGTCCCACTCGTCTTTTTTTGGCTTACCTTTTTTATCTAAAATGGCGTATGGTTGGGCTGTCCAACCTTCCTCGATAATAAAGTAAACATCATCTTTCATCGTCTCCGTCCAGTAGATCATCAGATGCTGAAAGACATCGTATTTATTAATTAAGTTAGTTTCCGAAAATGCTTCTAAAATTGCCTCCGAAAGCTGAAAAATTAACTCTTTAGGTTTAGTGGCTGGGCTTAGATCTTTGAGTAGGGAGACGTGGCGATCGCACCAAGATTGAATAATATTATCTATTTTTTCGCTGTAGCTGACAAATTCTGGATGATTGAAAATAGTTTGCTTAATTTCATCTTGGGCAATCTTTAACTCGCTATAGCCTTCCCTGGCTATGGAAGTAAATAATTCCTTTCTCAGCCCTGGATATACAGCCCAATAACGCTTTAGATCGTCAATGTCGCGGTTGGGGATGCCTCCGAGTAAATGAGCTTCTATATCTTGAATATCTTCCGCTTCTTGAGAGTCGATGTAGCGGGGAATATTGAGGTTGTATTCGTTACTGGCAATTTCTTCTAAGGGGACGAGACGGGAATATTTAGGCAGTTCCAACTGCTTGTTAAAGACATCGACTATTTTGTGGATATCCCGCTCTCTGAGGCGGTTTTTGTTGCCGTCTTTAGTAAATCCCTTACTAGCATCGATGATAAAAATGCCCTCCGAAGCGGAGGATAAACGATCGCGCTTATCAGCATTTTCCTTGTCAATGACAATAATACAGGCGGGAATACCAGTACCGTAAAACAAGTTGGCGGGTAAGCCGATGATGCCCTTGATATAGCCTTTCTTGAGAATATTGGTTCTAATTTCCGCCTCTACGTTGCCCCGAAATAGCACTCCATGAGGCAAAATAATCGCGCCCTTACCCTTACTTTTAAGGGAGCGAATTAGGTGTAGTAAAAAAGCATAGTCGCCGTTTTTCGCGGGAGGTATCCCGTAACCTGCAAAGCGGTTATAAATATCTTCTTCGGGGTTAAAACCATTGCGCCAGGATTTACTGGAAAAGGGCGGGTTAGCTACGGCAAAATCAAAGGTTTTGAGGTGTTCCCCATCTTTAAAATGGGGAGTCGATAGAGTATTATCCTGCCAAACTTCGGCGGTAGGATGCCCGTGCAGAATCATATTCATCTTTGCTAGGGCGCGGGTGGCGTTATCCATTTCCTGCCCGTAGATAGTAATTCCCTCCGTTTCATCCGCAGCTTTAATGAGTAGCGAACCACTACCACAGGTAGGGTCGTAGATAGTTTTGTCCTGGCGTTTTACTCCTTCAATTTCAATTACTTGCGCCATCACCCTAGATACTTCGGCAGGAGTGTAAAATTGCCCCTTACTCTTTCCCGACTCGGTGGCAAAGTGACGCATTAGGTATTCATAGGCATCCCCTAGAATGTCGTCTCCGTCGGCGCGGTTTTTACCAAAATTCAGTTCGGGCTTATTAAAGATTGCCACTAGGTTAGAAAGCCTGTCCTGCATTTCCTTTCCCTTACCCAGCTTATCTTCGTTATTAAAGTCCGCTACATCGATAATGCCCTTTAGATCGTTGGCTTCGGCTAATCTACCGATAATTTTATTAATCTTGTCCCCAATTTCTTTATCCCCCTTGAGTGCCACCAAATCGGCAAAACTACCACCTTCAGGGACTTCAATCAAAGCATCCTCATCACCTGCATACTTATCGGAGACATATTTAACAAACAGCAAAACTAACACATAATCCTTATATTGAGAGGCATCCATCCCCCCTCGTAACTCGTCGCAGCTTTGCCATAAGGAACTGTAGAGTTCGCTCTTTTTAATTGCCATTAATGTCTATGCCTGGGAATTAATCGTTATCGTGACCCATGATAGTCCTGTTATCGGAAGCTCGCCCACAAATACTGCTGTTTTGTTAGGTTTTGCAAAGATTGAGTCTAAATATTCCATAGGGCGATCGCTATTCCTAAAACAAAGCTAAAGCTTTACATAACAATGTTTTCAAGCTTTTATCTATCTGCATTATTGGCGATCGCGAAAGACAATCGAGAATCAAACCCTTACGCTGTAAAAGTTACAGAGAGATGTAGCCTGATTATACATATACCTCGGCACGACCCCAATAAAAGTTATTTTTAGTATTCTCCTGCTAATTGCACCTACCAGTTGGGGAAATCTAAGATTTGTAATTAATACCAAAATTAAAAGCTTGAATAATGAGAATACCGAAAACAGTAACAGAAGTAAGTGAAAAAATTATTAACGAAGGTTGGTCAGATAGATATATAGCCTATTTGCTAGTAATCGTCTTGGAAGATTCAGACAGCTTTGAAGGGGTTTTAAAAGAATATTATCGGATAAAAAAAGCTCAAGAAAGACGCTATTAGGCGTAGATATTTTGTTACCACTCTTAAAACAGATCGTCTAACATCCCCGTTACTTCGCCCTGTAGATTTTGGCGGTTATCATCATAAATCATTAAAGTATTGATGGTAGAGTATCGGCTTAATTTCTAAACTTTCCTAACATCGCCATTAGTTAAATTTAAAGCTTCGGTAATACTGCTGTGGCGTACACTGTGGGGCGATATGACTTTATCTATTCCTGTTGTATCAATCAACATATTCAAGCTTCTAAAATCTCAGTAGCGGTTAGTTTTAATTTTGGGAAAGTAGGAGAAGCGATCGCATCTCTTCCTGTAAATACGGTTTTAGAATATTGCCCCTGAGATAAAACTAGAATCGTGATTTTTTGCTCGATCGGGTCAACAATCCAGTATTCGGGAATGCCTTTTTGTTGGTACTCCCTTGCTTTGTCCGTATAGTCTCGCTCTATTTGTTCCTCACCAGGGCTAACCACCTCTACTGCTAACATCAGAACGTCTTCAATGACGGCACTTTTGTCCCGACGGTAGCTGCGCCAAATCGCACCATCGATAACTGAAATATCGGGAAGCCTAGATGATGTTACTCCCGTTCTGACTCCCACATCGGTTTTAACCTTAATATCTAAGTTGTACTGACGAGCGATCGCCTTAAAACAATCGGCGATAAAATCAATAATATCTGAATGCAAAAAACTTGCGGGGGGCATCTCGATTAATTTCCCGTCAACCAGTTCGTAATGTTTATTAGTGCCATCGACATAGCTCAGATATTCTTCAAAAGATAATTTTCGATCCGTTGTAACCATAAGATTTTCTGACTCGCTTTTATCTACTGGTCCTAGATACTCAAGAACTCTTTGGCGTACTTTTCCTTTAGGGTCGCGATAGTTTTCTACCAAGTAACGGTATTCGTTATCCTTCACTTTTTTAGTTCTGACAAACGCCATTAGTAGTGCCTAACTATCGTAGTGCCTAACTATTTTAACATCGGCTACCACCACATTTTCTATTATTAGAAAGGCGTGTTTACAAAACTACTTTTTTTACCGAATCTGCCAAATAACTATGTTTATATAGGTTTTTGGCTTTTAGGTTATAGCAAAATCTTTGCGTACTGTGCGACGACCGAAAAAAGTAAATAGCGTAGCCTGTAAAGGAGTAGCAATAGCTATTACAGCTATCATTGTTAGTTTTTGGCTCAATGAATATAGTCTTATCTTCTGAGTAAGATATTTTTCACTGTATAGCAAAAAAAAAGTGAAAAACGTGTCTAAAAACTTTTGGGTATTATTAGCAATTA
>NZ_JRFE01000067.1 GCF_000756305.1 Myxosarcina sp. GI1 | reverse complement strand
GAATCTCTAACGGAAGCTAATTTTCCTTGCCACTGTCGCTCTCGATGGTATGCTGCAAGCGTTCTATCGAGTCGTTTAATTGAGTCTCTAAGGTTTGCTGCTCTCTCAGTTGACAAGATACGCTTATTAAGGTTTCGTTTAAGCTCTCTAAAACTTCCTTCAAGCCGCTCGACTTGGGCTTCGTCAGCGAATCGATTAACGAAGTCAGCAAACCTTTCAATTCGTTCTGGTTCGACTCCATAATTTCCAGGCGTTGTTCGACTGGGCTGAGGGCATCTTGAAGAATTTCTTTCAGGGTTAGATTTTCGCTCATAATTTACTTCTGATGTTTGGTTTAAATCTGGTTCGGGAGTAGCTGTTTCTAGAGACGATTCTGTAACTCCCCGTCGCCGATGCTCCCCAATCAGTTCGAGGGGATTGAGTTGCGCTTTACTAGTGTTAGCTTTCTCGATAAATCGGGCGCGATTTTCTACATAAAGCTGGAGATCGTACTTAGCCCGCGAAGCAGCAACGTAAAAGCTTTCTAAATTTGAGGTTAAATCGTCGGTAAGACTGACTAACACCCTGTCGGCGGTCGCTCCCTGACTGCTATAGGTAGTGCTAACCAAGGCACGTTCTAAATGTTGGGAGATTTCTAAATTTATTCGTTCTTGCTTGCCCGTTTCGCTTTGAATCGTGGCGGTGTTACCGTCAATGCTGGTAACGACAAACTCCGCGCCGTTGATGCGATTTAGCTGACGGTCATTTTTACCCCACCGCAGGCGATCGCCTACGGCAATCTCGGTAGCTTCGACACGATAGACTTCTTTATGCTTAAACCAAGTGGGGGATACTCTTTGTTCTTTACCTTTTTTGTCTACCAGTACCAGACTGTCTTTTTCTACTAACCCAACTCGATACTGTTGGTTTTTCTCCAGTCCCCATCTTTTATAGTTACTAAAGGGAATAACTACATCACCAGCTTGGTAATAGTGAGCGTACTGCTTTTGGATTTCGGTTAAGTTTTTAGATTTAAGTCGTTCAACAGTAACTTCTCTACTCAGACTTCCTTCCTGCTTGAGTCCCTGACGAATGCAGTCTACAATCGCTTCTCGCTCCTGGTGAGTTCCAGCAATGATGAGGGTCTGTTGGCGTTCTTTTAAACTCAGGTTTAGATAGTCCCGTGCGATACGGCTGGCTCTAGTTGCTGCCTCTGGAATTTCTAACAGGCGTTGGTGGGCATCTAAGATCTCGATACCTTGGGTAACTCGTCCCTCTGAAAGTAAATCCACAGCCTGTTTTAAATCTTTGGTTCGCTGTCGTAGGGATTGATTTAGATAGGCGGTAGCTATTCCCGCCTGCTGTAACGATCTAAAGGGATTGCCAGCTTCTACCGAAGATAGCTGTCTGGTATCGCCTACCAGTAATATTCTGGCGTTTTCTTTAGCTGCTTGTTGTAATAGCTCTAGAGCAGTTTTCGCACCTAATAACCCTGCCTCATCGACAATCCAAATTTGCTGTTGCGACTGTTCTGCTGCAAGAGATTGAGAAACCAGCTTACGAGCGACGGTAGTAGTTTCGATGCCCATTTCTGCCGATAGCACCTGGGCGGCTTTAGCTGAAGGGGCAAAGCCCTTAACCGTATACCCTTTGGCTTCGGCAAGTTTTTTAAATTCATTGAGGGCATAGGTTTTACCCACACCTGCCTTACCCTGCCAGGCGATAAAGCGGTCTTGGGTAGTAGCAGCTAGGGTAACGGCGTTTTTCTGTCCCTCCGTCAAACCTGCTGTAGAGCGAACTACCGCTTCGGGGGTAGCGATCGCTCCTACCCGATTCTGCCCTTCTTTAACCAGCTTGATGGTGGCAAGCTCTCTAAGTAAAGCGGTTTGGGTGGTTACTTGTTTATCTAAATGAATCAGTTCGTTATTGGTGGCGATCGCTGTTTCTAATTCTCGGTATTGGTATTTGCCTACCTCGGAAAAGACGAACTGCTGGATGGCTTGGGGCTTAAAGGCGACGCTTCGTTCCGCGCAGTGTTCGATAGCATCACTAACTGCTCGATCTAGAAGTTCTAAATTCGGTTGTTGGGAGCGGCTTTTTCCCTTACCTCGATGGGGTTGGGGATAGGTGACATCTGCTAGTTCTTTACGCCAATAGTCCCGTAGTTCTTCTCTGGGAATGCCTTCTCCTTTGCGCTTGCGGGTTCTATCCCAAACCCGCTCCCTTTCTTTCCAAGTAGATTCTTCCTTTAGCTGCGACTTTATCTGCTGTCTCCGCTTCGATAGAGACTGTAGCTGTTCCTCGCTAAAACCCTTAATCTCAAACTGACCGTGTTCTAAGGGTTCGATTTCATAACCGAGCTTTTGTACGGCAAGAGCTAGCTGATTTTGATAGATTGTCCCTAACAGTTTTCTGTGGGCGAAAACATCATCGTTACGAAAGCTATACCACCTGTTGTTATATTGGCTCATGTTGATGATGACGCAGTGAGTATGTAGGTGGGGGTCTAATTCTCTACTGGTATCGTGATGGAATTGTCCGACTACTAGATTATTAGTATTGACTACCGTTACCCGTCCGTTTTTACTAACTCTAGTAGTAGCGTAATCTTTCTCGATAATTTCCAGAGTTTCTGAGACAGCTTGTTTGTGAGCTTTTTCTAGCTCTTTTCTCCCCACTACTAACGCTAGGATACTGACGCTCTTGGGTGCGGAAAAAGTACAGTCGAGTGCCGCTCTTTCTTTGTAGCCTGCTCTTTCTGTCTTTCTGGTTCTAAAGCGAGTTCCATCGGGCAGTTTGCCATAGAGTAACTGCTTAAACTTCTGGGGTTTTATCTTACCTTTCAGACCGAGTTTGACCGCACCCTTACCCATCCACTGAGAATTGGCGACAGATTCTTCTGCCGAATAATAGTTTTCTTGGGCATAGTAAGATTCTCCCTGTCTGGGAGTAATCACTTTAGTGGTTAGCAATTACTTGTAACTCGAATAATTTCGCTATTAATTCAACTAAGCTTTGAATTAATATTCTCAATCTAGAGTTATTTTCTATTATTAGAAAGCCAAGTTCACAAATCTACTTTTTTTACAAACACTGTCAAAAAACTATGTTTAAATATTACTTCGGCTTCTAGGTTAGAGCAAAATCTTTGCGTGCTGTGCGACGACCGAAGGGAGTTATTAGTGTAGCCTGTAAAGGCGTATCAGTATGAATTTTAGCTATTTGCATGAATTTCGATTTTAATGAGTACAGTCTTATCCTCTAAGTAAAATATTTTTCACTTTCTAGCTAAAAAAAAGTTAAAAAAGTGTCTAAAAACTATTGTGTAATATTAGCAAATACATAACTCTTGAAGAAAAATTAGTGGTATATGTTATAAAAAAATAGTGCGAATCAATTTTTTTTACTCTATACGCTCTAGGAAGTGAAAAAATAAATGTATTCTAGGCTACATTAAATTGTTTGGTTGGAAAACTCATCGGTAGTCTAAAGGTAATATATTTGATTGGCGTTCTTTAGAAATTTATTAATCGTAGAGAGATGGTCGATTGCTGTATATGTATCGATACGGGTAATAGTGGGACTAAGATAGTTTATTCGCTCTCACAGACAGACAAAACAAACTCTTTATTTATGTCATCAGCGATAGACGAAGTTTCATCCGAACGAATGGAGAATCAACTCAAACATTCTAATTGGATAGGATTTTCCCAACCCGAACAACAAGCATGGATAAGAGATGGCAACAGCGTAATAGCAGTAGGACAGATGGCGGAAAAGTTTTGTCCGACAGATAGAAGAAGCGTTCCCAAATATGAAAACGCACTGTACAAAATTATGGCGGCAATAGGAGTAATAGTAGAAAGACACTTTGACTCAAAAAAGAGAAAAATCAAAATCCAACTAGGATTGCTATTGCCTTGGGACGAATATAAAGACCGCAAGCGTTTGTGGGGAGAGTTACAAAGACTGACTCCAGAATATGAATTTCGCAGCCGTAAAATCCGAGTCAAGATAGAAGATTTTCTTTGTTATCCAGAAGGAGGTGGTATAGCCGTGTCGAGGATTGCAGAAAAAGGTTTGGATTGGTTCAAACAACAGCGATTGGGGATTTTGATGTTAGGCGATCGCAATTGGACGGGACTCTGTTTTGAATCGGGGCAGATAAAAAGAGGTGCTAGTCCTCTTATGGGTTTTTCCTTTCTGTTGGATCGAGTTATTAAAACTGCACCTTGTTTGTTAAATAGAGACAAACTAAACAACGCTATTTTCAAGGGAATAACGGAGGCAAGCAAAGGTGAATACTATTCTCCCAAACCTTTGTGGGGTGAGCTTGAGGCAATTCGCTCTCTAGCTACAGCCAGAAATAGCAATCTTAGAAAGTCGGAAATAGAAGATCTAGATAAAGCTATAACTCTTGGAGAGAGGGAATGGGAAGAAAAGCTGAAGCTTTTTCTTAAAGAGATATTTCCCAATCGACTGACAGAACTCAATGTATGCGGAGGACCGTTGCCATTTTTCAAACCCTTTATAGAAGCTTACTTTAACTGTGCGGTTGGTGAAAAGATGGATTGTTCGCCAATAGATCTAGCTAGACCGTATACTCCCGTCTTAGCTCATGGTGGAATCGCAAACGATGTAGCAGAAGCTTTAGAGTTTAAATCTATAGCTGCAACAGAGTCGGCTTTTTCAGTTCGCTTTGCCGATGTTTTTAGTCTATTTGAGTATTTAAAAGCAGAATAAAAACTTGGTAGGCAAACAAGATAAAAAAACTGAGAACTTAATAATGGCAAGTAAAAACCAACTTCGTAGTTTGACAATTCGCTGGCAACCAAGTGAAGGAAAACCCCTAGCTCAAGTAGCTGATTGGTTAAATAGTATGTCTGTTAGAGAAAGAAGGAAAAAAGTAGCGGAAGTATGCCTGATGACCTTACTTCCCTATGCACTCGAAGCCAACCAAAAAACAGAAGAAGAAATAGAACGTTGTTATTGGGAGGTACGAGAAAGATTACTTCAATATTTATTTTCAATGAAGCAGGTTCTCGGCATAAAGTCAGAAAATCCGACATCTTTAGCCTCAACAATACCTGTTGACGTTGACAATGTTTTCCAGAACCAAGATGTCACAGATATTGATTCTCAAGCAGAATCTACAGCACGAGATTCACAAGAGCAAGCAGATTTGAAAGATCTAGATTTGATTTTTGGGGTTTCTCAGTAAGAAAAATTTAAGATGAGTAGAAAATTATGGCAAAGTTAGAACTATTTGGCGGAGAGAAAGGAGGAGTTGGAAAATCTTTTGTCTGTCGTACTGCCGTTCAGTATCATTTAGATAGAGCAATTGAATTTGCTTTATTTGATGCGGATCGTAGCAATCCCGATGTTAAAAGAATTTATAGCAGTTTGGGATGTCGCGAAGCGATATTTAGCGAGAATGAAAAACATGAAGATAAAGCTAAATCAATTTACCTAACGGCAATAAAAAAGCAGACTTTGGTAAATCTTCCCGCTCAGATAATAAATCCTTTCCAAGATTGGTTTGAAAAGAATGAGCTATTTGCTCTTGCTCCCGAAGATGGAGTTGAATTCGTACTCTGGTTTGTCTGTAGTGGTGGTTACGATAGTTTGATGCTGTTGAAGCAGTATTTCAAGTATTTTCGAGGGCAAGTAAGCTATGTATTAGTTAAGAATTGGGGAATTTGTGACGATTGGGAAAGTTTAGATACCAATGAATATCTTCAGTCTCAAATTCAGGAATATGGAGTGAGAGTAATAGATTTTCCTAAGTTTATCGGCAACAGAACCAGAAACATCATTGACGAGAAAAACTTAACTTTTGGTGCGGCTAGAGAAAATAGAGAATTTGACTCGATAGATCGTCAGCGAGTTAAAAGTTTCTTAAAGAAAGCGTATCTAGCGTTTGATGATGCGGGTGTCTTCCAAATTGCTAGTGTTAATAAGCCAATTCCCCAACACCTAGAAAATAATGGATTAGTTAATGTTACCGAATCGTCATGAGCAATAACGGTTACACCAATTCTCGGATTCAAAAAAGAACTGAGGCGATCGATAGACTTTTGCAAGGACGTTCCGAATCGGTAAAGGTAAACGTACTCGACTATATGATGAAGTACGACATCGATCCAGAAAACGAGTTCTTCGTCATTATGTTAACTAATTTAAGACAGAATTCGTGAAGTAAATTTTAGATAGATTATGGCACAAAGTAAAGAAATTTATGAATAACACATAGTAAGTGCAAATAAAGCTATACAATATCCCTATAAATGCAGAAACAGTTGCCAGAATTTCCTACCTTCGACAACTGCTCTCCTTTAAACCTAACCGCCTTCTCTATTGAGATAGGTGGCGCGGTTTCGTATGCAATTTTTAAGCCACATCTGAATTATGCCACAAACTACGGCTGAAAAGAAGTTTTTCTCACTAAGAGCAGACAATTTCTTCCACGATAAGACTCTAGAAATCTCTAAAAACACCATCACAGCGAGATTTGAACAATATAAAGGATTTTTAAAAAAAATTACTGGAGGTGAAGCGTGATGCAATCAGCTATCTTCGATACTCCAGTAATCAAAATAGAAAGTCTCAAGACTAAATTTGATACTCTTGTACTGTCTGGTTCTTTCATCAATCTGATTGGTGACTATGCTGAGGCTCATTTTCTGCATCAGCTTCATTTTTGGAGTTTGTCTGAATATGGCGTAGTCATTGATGATACTCGTTGGATTTATAAACCCCTGCGGGAATGGCTGAGTGAAGTATTTACCTTTTTGACAGAGTGGAAGTTGAGAAAGGCGATCGCCTCACTATTGGAGAAAGGATTAATCGAACGAAAGAAACTATACGTCAAACACCACGAAATCAAACACAACAACCCTTACTGGAATCCTAAAAATCAAACCTATTATTACAGCGTGAAATATGACAAGCTGCAAGAATTGATTGACGAGGTAGAAAACCAAGAAAACGCTGGAAGTACTGAAAATGTCCGTATTGAGAATTACACAGAACTAAGTTCTGAGGATTTTCAAGATACTAAGTGTTGTGAATTGTCTCAAGACAAAACAGAAAATACTTCCATAGAAAACATATCCAAAGATAAATCCCACCCTACCCTCCCTTGTGAGTGCGAAATATCTGGAAAAAATGATCGAGAAAAAGAATTTAATAATTCTCAAGTAGCTAGTTCGACAACACCAGATGAAACTTCAGTTAGTTCTACTAACAAAACTATTGCCAAAGATATTAGTTCCGCCGCCAATCAGAACAATTGTTCTACTAATAATGATGTAGACAAGCCCAAGCCCAAACCGAAAATTACCAAAGAAACCAAACCAAAACGGCAGAGGCAAGCACCTTGGAAGGATGAGAGTCAGTTCAAGCAGTTCTATCGGGCATTAATTGAAGCCTTGCCCATTGTGGCTAATTCCCATACTCCTCATGGTCTGGCTCAGACCATTATCAGACAGCTAAGGTCGGGCATTCCCCACAGTTATTGGGATGATTTCATTGCAGGATTGCCCATTGGTACATCGACTAAACCAGAGTGGGAAATTGAGCCTGGAGTCCCCTACCCGATGTTTGTCGAGTATCTGACCGAAAAGATTAAAAAAGGCGACAACAGCACTACTAACGAACAGACTCGTAATGAAGTCTTTCAAATATTGAGCAAACCTCGGCAAGCTAAAGCCTTTTGGGGACAGTTTAAGCGTAGCGTAGTCAACGTGTCCGAGCAAATTCGACGCGATCGCGCCCTCGGTGTTAGCAATCCCCATACTCCTGTCTGGACTAAAGAAAGAATCGAACCGTCGATAGAAGAAGCTGCGACGGCGGGAGAAAAGATTATGGCGGTTAATGGTGCTGCTCGAACTGCGATCGCCGAAGCTAAACCTCCCCAAATAGAAGCAGAAGAACCGCTACCAGACGATCCCTGGCAGGAAGAAGCATCTCAACTGAGCTTGAGAGAATTATTAGCTGAAAAATTGGGCAATCGCCAGCTTAAGGGATTTGTCAAACAGATGCCCAAAGTGTCTAAAGTAGAAGCCGAGGCAGAGGCAAAAGCCGAGTTAGAAGCGATCGCCAGGCAGCAAACGAATCGCAAGACTCATCTAAATCAAATGTCTCTCGATGAGATTAACGAGTTTATTTTAGACCCGATTTTTAGGGTGCAGCTTACTCCTCAGTTGATTAATAGTAGTTATGAACTAATAACGGATGAAATCGGGCAGATAATAGCAGTTAAACCACCAGCGAGGGAGTAACTGACTTGAATATTCCCAAAGACAAGCAACTACAGCTATTTAGCACCCCAGAGCCACCCGTACAATCTTCTTTCTATGAATGGGAAATTGATTCTATTGGCAGTGAAAAAGAGTTAAAGGAATCTGGATACAAACAGACTGAAGAAATCCAAGAAATACAAACCAACGACGAAGAAAAAACTATATGCTCAGACATCTCGACCTCTTTTCAGGAATCGGAGGCTTTACCTTGGCAGCCAAACAACTTGGAGGAATCCAAACAACTCAATTTGTCGAAATTGATTCCGACGCTCAAACAGTCTTGCGATCGCATTTCCCAGGAGTACCAATCCATTCCGACATCAGAGACTACCAACCCGAACCAGGTGCATTCGATCTCATCACAATGGGATTCCCCTGTACGGGAACGAGTAACGCAGGAAGCAGAACGGGACTCAAACATCCAGCTTCGTCTCTTTGGCGAGAGGGACTTAGATGCCTTATTGAAGCTCAACCCCGCTTCTGTATTATCGAACAACCTGAAGGAGTTATCAGACGAGGACTTCGAGCTATTCTTGGCGGACTCAGCTTGGCAGGATATTCTACAGAAATTGAGTATGTCTCGGCGGCAAAGCTTGGAGCGGGTCATCAAAGACTCAGACTATTTATCATTTCCTACCCTAACGAGTGGGCAGACCTCTACCAAAATGCGCCCTGCTGGTCAGACCAAATGCGAGAAATGGTTCAAAGACAAAGGCTTAGTTCCCAATGGCTTACAGTTAGGGACTTGCGCGATCGCGTCAATAATGGGCTATCCGTCAGACTGGTTCGAGGGCTTAACGAAGCAATACTCGAAGAATGTCACTACACCGAGCCAAGTAAGTCACCAGGAAGAATTAGAGCTAGGTATCTCGCAGGTAGAACAGTCACTCCAGGACAAGCAGCGATCGCTCTCCGTCGAGTCCTCTATCTCAATGCCCTGTCTGATAAAACAACCACACAAAAAGCCATTTGAGGGTTTGATAGTAGGCGATCGCGGCTCAGAATTTGATGTAAAAGTAGATGACAGAATTGTTTCTCTGCCCAAACTCTATGTTTTCCCCAACTTTCCTCAGAAGCAAAAGTGCAAGACAGATAATGATATATCCCCTAGTAAAAAGTCACGCAGGAAGAAGGGAACGGGAAGCGGCTACATTAACTGGCGGGTAATTAAGAAAAATGGTACTGAATACAAACAGACTTGGTATCATTACGAATTTTGGGAGCAGGGCGATCGGCTGGTTAAATCATGTGCCTACATTCCTAAGAAGATGCGATCGCAGATTCAGAAGATGAACACTGAAAAAGCCCCAGTTGAAGAGATATTAAAAGTATTGAGTAATAGGAGTAAGAGGAAAAAATAAGTGTGTAGTGATGACGATACAGTGTTACTTGATGACAATACAGTAGAGCGATCGCTATTTCCATTTGTCGCAATCGGGAGGAGTTTCTGGGTCTGAAGTTTTATCTTGTCTTATTGCTTCAATCCTTTTTTGATTGGCTTTTTCATCTACTGTAATCAATTTTTCTTCTATCTCATTCCAGTCTACCTCGGTGTATATTGCCTTTTCCCAGAAACAAGCATATTTGATTTGTTGATTGCTAAGATTTTCAGCAAAACCGATGAAGGTATCTCTAAGGTCGGTGTTAATGAGGATGGCATCTCTGAGGATGGCATTTCTGAGGATGGCATTTCTGAGGGTGGCAAAACTAAGGTTAGCACCATTGAGGTTGGCAAAACCGAGGTATGCAAAACTGAGGGTGGCAAATAGGAAGTCGGCACCATTAAGGTTAGCACCATTGAGGTTGGCAAAAC
>NZ_JRFE01000066.1 GCF_000756305.1 Myxosarcina sp. GI1 | reverse complement strand
GGCTGCCGTTTCCCATTCTATTGCTTTGTAGATGAAGAACTAAGAAATCTCCAGTTCGAGCTAATAAATGCCGATTTGGAGCAAGCCGTAGGTAGGTCTAGACTGGTTATAACCGATGCTACAGTGCTGGTTGCCGCAGGTTTCCCCCTTAAACAATCTCAACTAATTACGAAAGACGACTGGAAGGAAATACACCATGAACTACAAGCAACTCAGTCTAATGAGCTACAAATCGACACCCCAACAGAGGCAATCGCTGCCGAAACTACCCTGGCACAAGGTCAGGAAAGCAAAACCGATAGAAGCGATTCTAACGAGAGAGTCATTTATATGGACTCTAGAGCAGGGAAAAGATATCGAAGTGAGGAGAGCGAGATTTCTAAGCAGTTTTCGATCGCGATTCAAGCAGGCTCTATCAGCACAACAGAAGAAAACATCGTAGCTCTTCTAGATGGGTTCAATTTCAAAGAAATGAATTCTGAATTACTCAACTCGATCCTAGCCACAGAGGAAGTTACGCAAGAGCTTATCAATGCGGCATGGAAAAGGTTAACTCCAGAGCGTCAGTATTATCTAACATCCCTGTTGGAGAATCAACAAACAGGCTAAATTAAACAGATAAACAGAAGAATTACTATTAGCTGTGAGGTTCAAAATCTCACAATATATGTAAATTATATTCTTTAAGCATTTGGGTTTTAAGGTTTCCCCCGCTTGCTTGCTGATTCTTTAATTTTCGGTACAAGTACAAATTGTTTAATCATAGTAGTCGCCCTCAAGGTTTCCTTGCCTTGGGGCAATTTTTTTGCTCATAACCCCACATTGCACTAAATGTCCCTGATTTTTGGCGTTTTTACTATTAGTTACAAAACGTAATTACCCAGATAAAGACTATGATTCAAGCGATAGAAAAGAGCATAATCGAGATTGAAGCTAAAATCGAGCGAACCCAAGAAGCGATTAATACCCAAAAGCAAATGCTTAGAGATCTTCAGAGCGAAGATAACGCCCTGAACCACGAGATGTTATCCATCTCCGATCCAGATCATGTTGATGAATGCTTCGACCGCTGCGAAACGCGACAAAAAGAAATCGCCAATGAAACTAAGAAATTAGAACTACGGATTAAGAGTTATAAGGCTGCTCTGAAGAATTCAGAAAAAGAATTAGAGCAAGCTATCGAAGCTCGTCGTTTAGCTGTTCATGCTGAGTATGACGACAAAATTGCTAAGCAAACTCCTATTGTTAATGAAGCAGTGAGTAAGGCTCAGAAAGAAATACAAAAGCTGGAGGCGTTGACCGAAGATGGTAATCGTAAAGCAGGTATCACTAACGGAAGCTCGACCGAACGGAATGCTTCAAGGTTTGGCGACTCCCGCATCTTAGCTAAAGTTACCTTGCCATTTGTGCGTTACAGCAAAGAAAGGAAGCAAGTTTACTTGACGTTAGGCTCTGGTAATTGGGACTATACGTTGAACCAAATGGAAAAAAACAACTCCTTTGATAATTGGATTTTTTAAGTTTTCCATGTGCTAACAGCCTCGAACTAGCAATCATAGACAGCCCTCTCTTGGGGGCATTAGCCACATACGTTTAAGTGATATGGAAGAATTAAAGGCATCCGAATTAATTGCGATCGCCGCTTTGGCAAGTGGAAAAACGATCAATCAAGCCGCCACCGAAGCTGGTGTCAACGAGCGAACCATAGATCGTTGGCTTAAGAAACCCGAATTTAAAGCCGAATTACGCTCAATCGTTACAACTACCTATCGCAGCCAATTAAACCAGCTACAAAGCCTTCTCTGTCGCGGTATAGAACGGTTAAGTCAGATCCTAGACGACGAACAAACGACCGCTCCAGACATCATTAGAACCGTGCATTTATTGTTGTCTGCCGCCGATCGCTATCAAGAGTCAAGCTTGACTGAACGAGTAGAGAATTTAGAACTGGAGATTAACAATGAAGTTTAACTTAAAGAAACGCATAGAGGCACTAAAGGTTGCCGCCGACGACCAAAAAGCTGGTCAAATCAAGAACAAACCTAATCCTTACGAGAATTGGAGTAAAGAAGACCTAGAAGCCGAATACGATCGCTTCTTAGCAAACCAAACGCCAGAGCAGAAAGCTTATTGTGATTGGCTTAACACCCAAACGACAGAGCAATTAGCCGAGCTATACGCTGACATGATGCGTGACAAAGGGGTCAATGGCAACTAAGCCTCATATTATCCACATCCCTACACCCAAACCGCAAATAATCCAGATCGGCAAGCCCGATCGCCTAACTATTGAAATTCGTAAATCAAAATCAGAGGTAATTAAATGAAAAGAATTTATCGTCGCGATGTAATTGTCAACAATCGTAATCTGCAAGAGAGAATAGACTCTAACACAGAGGTAATCAATCTAGACACTACGCTGGAAAATTTAGAGAACCTGAAAGGACGGATAAACGCAGTAGCAGAGTTTATTCGGTCAACGAGATCGCAATTTGAAAGGATGAGTTCAGACATCGAAAGGATCGAACAATCCATAAATAAAAGAAAGCCGAAAAGTTGAGATTTGATTCAAGTCAAAATCTAACAACTAACCTCTCAATCGAGAGGTTTTGTTTTTGGTGTAAAATAGCTACATCCTATACACTGCAAGGGTGGAAAGCTGTCAACACATGTATTAAATATATAAGTGCAGCACTGCTGCTAATAGTTACTTATCTCCTCGTTTCTCACTCCACATTTTGCTGAAGTGAACAAGAAATCATTAGCACCACATAGCCGCATTTAAACAGCTATACCAGCCGCTTAAGATGCTGTTAGGTAAAATTAATCATTTGATGAAAAAGGCTGCCATACGCGATATTTGAGCTTATCAATCGTGATAGGCTCGGATACGAGTCAAAGGTGGAGAAATCCTACTTTTAAAACGCTTAACCCGTTTAACCAGATCCACATTTTGGTAGAGACGGAAATGTTCAAAAATACAAAGTACTACCCTTATATATTTATCTATATGTGTAGTACTTTGAAAAGTGAACAAAACAGATACAACCATTACACATCAAGGGCGGGAGCCTGTCAACAGGTGTATATAATATATATAATCGGCAAGCCGAAATCTCAGTTATTAAACCTTCCTCTAATTGCCGTAAATTAACCTGAAGCCATTTAAACGGCAAAGTAAAGCCTCTAAGTATTCTGAAGTGGATTAGTTATCTAATGTATTAACAAGTCTATCTGAGGCAATTCTGGCTGGCCAAGACACTAATAGCGATCGCTACTTAATGAAGTGTTGGAAATTTGAACTAATAACCCGCTCGTCAATCTCTCCTGTATCTTCATAGCTGGTTAGGTTGTCGCGCCAAGATGGGTTAAGACTCCATAAAACAGAGGGGAACGGCTCACCATCTCGATAGACCGTTATCTTTTTTCCTGGAACGATAAACTTATGGCGATCGCTGGAATATAGTGAAAGAAGATATCTAAATTCTCGTTTGACTTCCGAGCGGTAAAGCTCATCTGCTAGTGCAGAAAATCCTCTGTTGTCGAGCCATTGGCAAACTTTAGTTACAGCAGAATAGCTAATTTTCCCCATAATCTTGTAAAACCTTGCTTGAGACTAAGTTTAACACCACATAAGCATTAAAACGCCCTCTCAACTTCCTCCTTATCAACCAACTTACAAACTCCACCTGCTCTATTAAGAGCAAAAGTGGAGTTTCTTCTATCTATATTGATATAAGTATCGGAGAAAGGGAAATTGATGTAATTTGGAGTTACCTGTAGCTTATCAGTAGCATATACATCTACTTCAAGTTTACCCTCATAAAAATCTGTAGACTTAAGTTCTCCAGACTTATTGTCTAAATCTAAGGTAAATTCCATCAGGCGATCGCAATCTACAGGATTTTCGCAGGGTAAGCCATCCCAAGTCGTCTGCTGACATTGTAGATTAATCGCTGAGGCTAAAAGTAAAGTAACAAAGTTCATAGGTATCAAAGTAAACTACATGCTTAGTGTTCCCAAACTTTAGATACAAACTTTAGCAAGCTGTTTATTGTAATGAGTCTGGATCGGGTTCTAATTCCGATAACTTCAGTTCTGGTGAATTAGAAAAGCCACCTACAACCCTTGTTTATCAAAGGTTATAAGCAGAGTTAATCTTTAAACTTTAATTATCGGTATTCAAGCCAGATTAGCAATTTTAATCAATCGCTTTATTTTGCCGTTTTATGGTATTTGTCTACCGTTCGCCATCGCGCCGCAACAGATAATCTAAAATACGATCGTACTTCTCAGACGCGGCTCTAATTTCGGCTAGGTTCTCTGCTAGCTGTTGCTGCGTTCTTGCTTGAGTTTCCTGTATTCCTAAGATGTTTTGCTGGTTGTCCGTGAGGTTAAGAGTAGCAGTCTCTAATGCTCTCAATCTGGCTGCGCTGTCTCTGGAAAATTGCGCCAAAGTTTCTATGTTATCTGCATTCTGGCTGGCTACACTCTCTAGCCTAGAAATGCGATCGCGGTTCTGAGTCACGCCATTAGTTAGAGTTCCTAACGCGCTTGTGATAGTGGCTAGGTTTTGAGTTATCTGCTCTAAGCGATCGTTACTTCCGTTACTATTGCTGTTGGTCATCTTGATATAATTCTATTAACTGAACGTAAAAGAGATCGGGGAAGCTCACCGATTGCCGTCTGTAGCTTCCCTTTGACTTTATTATTGTCTCATTATCGCTGCGATAACAGTCGCCACCAAACAGCCGTAGCTTGAGCTTCAGCTTGTTTGCCGCAGTATTCCAATAATTCGATTAACTCTTCATTAGTATCCCTCGTTTCCATATCGACCTTAAAACCATCGGCTCTTTCCTGAAGAAAATAGCCTAAATCTACTAAAAACTGTCGAAGATCTTGCGAACACTTAACGCTCTCAACCACAGCTTTGAGCTTATTGGGATGTTTAATAGCGTCTGTGTGTTTAGGGTTTTTCATAGTCTTAATTCTTAGGTGTAAGCTTTCTAGCTTGGGGTTTATTGGCTTGCTGTTTCTGTTCGTGGTAGGCGATCGCTTTTTCTCTCAGCCATGCCCAAAATTCTGTATTTGTTTGTTGGTGCATAATTCTCCTTAATTGGTAAGTCTTTTATTTAGGCAGGATTGCCCTGCCTTTTGCGATCGCGACTAGAAGCTTAGAAGCATTCTCATTCCGTCTCTAATAACTTGAATATCTTTCCCATCGAAGCGAATAAAATCGCCTCTATTGATGTCTTTGTCGTGGGGTCGATAGTTATTGATCCAGGTAATCTCTTTGGTGCTGAGGTTCTTTACCTTTAAGCCTCGATTCTCTGAGCCTAACCAGCCATGCCTTATCGCAGTACGCGCCATCACTTGGTAGGTTTCAAATTCAGGCTTAGGCAAAGGCTGCACTCGATGTTTACGGCTATCTTTGTTGGCAAATACAGGAATCGCTACAGTTACTGCTGGTTCAGGCTTGACAACCCGTTTAGATACGAATCTTGGGGAGCCAAGAACGAAGCGAACAAAAAAGCAGTTATGCCACTCCTCAACTGACTTTAGGTCACAGGGAGCGCAATTAAGATGTTGAGCAATTTGTAGGTTAATATTTAGCATAGTTAACTTTGTGGTTTGTATGGAGTTGACTAGGAGGTGGCAGTTACTTTGGTCGGTGGTTGCCGCCTCTCTTATACCTATATTATAGCTTGTACCTACCTAGGTAACAAGCACTTTAATTTCTATGTGGCGAGAAACTTTTCATACTCTCCGTTGCGCTTGCTACGGTCGTAATCGTAGCTTTCTATATATTTCAAATAAGCTAGTGTCTCTGTCTCTCCATAGATCTCAATCATAATAGGCATGATTAGCTCTATAGGACTTAGTTCTGAGCCAGACATCATCATTATGTAATCGATAAAAGCTTCCCCTACAGCACACCAACAAGGATTGTCTGCTTTAAAGCCTTTGTAACATTGATTTTGGATAATAAGAGAAATAGTGCGTCTAGTGTGTAAATCCATAGTGTTTGTCTTGCTTGTGTTGTGTTTTGATTTACCTATATCGTACCTAGCAAACAACCAAGCTCCAGTGACCCAAATCACAATTTACAGCTATTTTTTAGCTATATTATAGTTAGGTACTTTTTAAAATGAGGTAAGATGCCAAAAAACATAGGAACAGTACAGATGAATCTATCCATCGATCCAGAGTTAAAAGATGGTTTTAAGGCTCTCTGTAAACGAAAAGGTATTAATGTAACTGATGCCGTTCAAAATTGGATGAGGGCTAGTATCACAGCTAAAGACATAATCGCTCAACCTAAGACTATAACCTTAGATAGTGATGGTTCGTTGCCACCTAGCTTACAGGAGGCAGTCAGCGAGATACAACAACGGACTGAGGCTAAATTTGAAGAAGCGATCGCCAAACTGACGAGCAAATTATCAGAGGTTGAGGAGGAACTATCAACCGTAAAAAAGTAGCCAGCCAGCCTGTCAAACCAAAGCAGAAACAGCCCCTCGAAGTTCCCCAGGAACAGCTAGAATTTGACCTTTTAGAGAAGACCGAAACAGCGAAGACTAGAATCTACTCTAATAAAGAAATTGCAGATATAGTTGGTACTTCAGAAAAAGCAGTTAAGTCTGCGGGTACTAGATGTAAAAAAAGTGGCAAAGCCTACAAAGGGTTTAAAAAGGTCAGAGATAGAGCTAATGCTTGGGTCAAAGAATAAAGTAAGCATCCCTAGAGAGAGGTTAACTAGGGATTATTTTTTTTGATTTGTGATTTAAGTCACTTTTACCTAGGTATTACCTAGTTATAATAAAGCTATGTAAACAAATAGAAAGCCATGATAGACCAACCATCCAAAGAAGAATTAGATTACAAGCAGATGCGGAAAGAGTGCTACCAGTACGACCGCAAACCCCAAGCCGCTTACTACCGTTTCAAAAGTAAATATGGCTATCCTCCACAGTTCATCTGGGCATCCAACTGCTTTTTTAATCAACGGCGGAAGATGACGATCGCCAGTCAATTGAAGTTCGCCCGTTATTGCTGCCGTCATACTTCAACTAGTAACGAGGCACTGGAGATGATGCGGCTAGAGTGTGGAGAGGTGCGATTCGAGCAGTACAAGCTAAAGTTTAAGACCGCTTGTAAAGAATGGGAATCAAGAATAAGCCCTAATATTGAGTCCGATCATGCTAGTAAAGGCTATAGCTTCCTTAAGTACAGGCTTGTTAATTCAGAAGACTATGAGCAATCTGTCAGTATTCGTCTGAGATCTGACAACATTCATGATCTTAATCAGATGGTTACAGCTTGGTTAAATGCCCCAGAAGGAGAAAAACAACGCGATCGCACTTATAACCATAGAAGATACTTCGAGCCTGATAGCGACGAATATAAGCAACGTATGCAGGAATATGAGGCATCCTACCAAGCAAGAGAAGCTGAATGCCAGCGTCAAATGAATGACCCTGAATATCAAAGAAGACAGCAAAAAGCTTATCAAAAAGCCTGGGAAGCCTACAACCGCACCCAAAACAAGATTAAAGCGAACGCCACAGTTAACTCTGCAAAATTCCTCACAGATACCTATAACAGCTTATCAGAGCTAAAAAAAGCCTACAGATCGCTTTCTAAGCAGCATCATCCAGACCTTGGAGGCAAGCCCGAAAGCTTTAGACAGCTAACAGTTGAATACGAGGCTTTATGCTTGAGGTTTACTTAAGATTTTTATCTATGGTTGCAGCTTAATTAATAGTCACTAATCTATGGCAATAGCTGAAACCTACTTAATACGTTAATCAACTATACAAACGACTACCTACTATTACTTGTAAACCAAATTTATGAGACTACATTAAATGTCTGACAAATCAACAGTTTCTATACGGGTAGATTCCCGTGATTATCAACTACTCAAACGCATCTTAGAAAAAAACGGAACTACAACGTCTAGATGGTTCCGACTACAAATGCTCGTTTACCTCGATAAGCATTCCTGGCAACTCTTAGACGATCCAGAGATTGATCTAGACTCAAACGAGCTATTCATAGCGCGCCGTTCCAACAACGAAAACGCTATCCCTTGGGTATGGCAAACCATACAGCAGATCGAAGAAGACCCGACTAAACATGAACCAAAGGAGGTTAAGTAATGGAATTTAGTAGAGAATTCAAAGAGCATTTTAAAAAAGATTTAGAAATGGCTAAACAGCTTGAAATGCTTGGATATACAGGTTTTGTTCGTGATTTTTGTATTACTGCCATAGAAGGCTACAAAGAAGGTCAACGAGAACAGACAGCAGATCGAGCAAGTTATGAAAAAGTCAAAGCTTGGTTGCAAGATAACCCCGCCGAAACTCAAATCGGAGAAGTCAAAAGACTTTACTTAAACCCTGGTGAGAAGGTATTCATGACTAAAGATGATAAGACGGGTCACTACGAAATCAAGTACGAATACCGTTTACCTGGAATAGACTTCTGGTTCACTCATCGGGTTCTAACACATACCGCTAACCTGAAAAAAGCTAAGAAGATTAAACGACAGATGGTAAATGCTGAACGCGGGATGGAGCTAAGAATGGTAGGGGAACAACCGAGGATTTGTCAGTTGCTCATCATCTGGGAACCCGCTTAAAACAAAAGTGACTGGTAAATCCAGTCACTCTCATTCAACGATGCACAACTAATTATAGAATCATCTAAAAGTCAAATTTTCTAGCAACTAACAAATAATCTTTTAAATGTCAAGAATGTTCCGTAGTTTTACTGTTTAGTTTTACGTCTAAAGGAGTTATTCTGGTAGAAATTAATATTTAGTAGACATTAAAAAACTCGCTCAAATTTTGAGAGAGGAGAGCGAGCTTTTAATTCTTATCCTTTGTAAACCCCTGTTAGAGCAGGGATTCTTAAAACGACCTTAGAGGGTCGAGTCAACGACCTGAGATGGTCGAATCAACTGTTATGAATATATTATCAAATTTCGGTCTATCAAGCAACTTACATAATAATAATCATCCGACGAGCGGGCGTTCATCAAAAGCAAATCCCTGCCCTGTCTGTGACAAGACAAACGGTAAATGTAAGTTCACTGATACAGGTATTTTATGCTTTTATGTCAGCAACTTTAGCATCGGTGAAGAAATCAATGGCTATAGGCTAAATGTTCTTAACGGTGGGAATATGGGGGGAGCTTTATCTCCAGTAAGAGAGAAACCCAGCTATCAACGCAAAGTAACAGCGGCTAAGAAAACCAAGAAGCCGACTAAGTGTGAGACAGCTAAACCCGATAGACCCCAACATAGTAAAAACCTGTGGTCGCTAGTCAAGCAGTTACCCCCTACCAGAAAAGCTGTTGACTTTTTAAATGAGAGATTCCATGAAAAACAAAATGCTAAACATTGGCAATCACTAGGCTTCTTCTCCGCACCAAGTAAAGAAGTTAAGCTTTCTAAGCCCGTTTCTGCCACCATAGCTGGAGTTAAGGCTACAGATCCCAAGAGAGAAAGTAAAGATTTCTATTCCTCCTACGGAAATGCGGTAAACATCCCTATCTTCAATGTATATGGTGACTTAATAGGTCATCAACCTATGAATTTCAAGTCAAAGGAGGATGAAGATACCCCAAAATATAGCTGGAATACTTGGAGCTATCGAGGCTCAAAAATTAATGATGCCAAGGTAAAACTTCAAGATGGCTCTCTAGAGTTCCCCTTACAGGTCATTCAAACTGTAAACAGCGATAAAACTATCTACATTTGTGAGGGGAGCTTAAAGCCAATGCTAGCGGCTGTCATACATGACAAAACAGTTGTCGGCAGCGCATTCGACCTTTCATTATACCCTCGACAGCTAAGAGAAACTTTAGCTGTACTCAATCCAGATCGAGTGATAATTACGCCAGACGCAGGAGCGATCGCGAACCAGCGAGTATTTGATGGTCGTATCGACAAAGACATTAACGAGCTTATCAGTGTCCGCAACGAATTAAAAGCTAACTTTGAAATTTTTATAGCTGATTGGGGTCAACTTTGGAGCAAGGAAGGTCTAGGCGATATCGATGAAGTAAATAAACCAATTGTCAATCGCTCAACCTTAATCCCTGTAAGGGATTGGATGCTGTTAGAGAGTCGAAATGTATGGGAAAATTACCCTCTCGCGATTACGACTACTAATATATATAATAGAGATAATCTTCTGAGCGATAAAAAACCATACATCAATTCGCTCAAAGTCTTACGTAGCAATACTTTAGCCCCTGTAAATCCAGATACAAATCCTTCAACGCTTCAAGCTTTAATCGAAAATTCTGAACTTAGTCAAGTTTTCCATCGATTTACACTCAAAGAGAAATTATCGTCTGCCGAATGCGCGGCGATCGCCAGTAGCTTGGCATACCTAAAAGGCGGTGAGACGTTCTACAAGAATCATCTCCACGAAGACTATCTAACTAGCCAAGGAAGTAATAGCAATGTTAAAAACTTCTGTAAGGTTCTTAGAAGAATTGGTTTTAACCCTTGTGTTATGCCTGATGTCGATTACTCGCTCTACGACATCGCCAAGGGTAGAAACATCCTACGCTTAGAATTGCCTCAGACAGTCACGCTAGAAGCATCAAGGGATAAACTAAATGAAGCGATCGTAACTGCTCTACAAAAGGATTCTAATGGTGTTATAACGATTACTGTCTCTACTGGAGTAGGTAAAACTCATAATTTAGCTCAAGCTGAGTTTTACAAGTTTTTAGAGAGCCATAACATCAATGTTGTTATCTTGTTTGCTACTCATAAGTTGCTTCAAGAATTCCAACAAGCAGTACAGTATCCAGTGTTGGCTCAAGTCGAGTTACACTTACCAGATGCTCCTGTTCTTCGTAAAACGATTAACGAGCTATACCAATTCAATATGGGTAGGGAAGCCAACGATCTGCTTTATAAGTGTATAGCTCACAACCCTTTACCCTCTAACCCTTGTGGAACAGAAGACTTAATTAAGAATGAACTGACTGATGCAGTTAAGCAGCACATCAGACAATACTTAGATGCCAAGGATCAGATTAGAGGCGGGTCTACCCAGCGAGTAATACTGGCTACCCACGCATTCTTTAGCCTTTGTCCTGAAGCCTTTGAAGGTCGTACAGTAATAGCCGACGAAGACCTATCTAAAAGCTATCTACGGGTCAGTAGCTCGACATTGAACGAGTTAGCTTCAGTAGCTAGCGGTTGTCAGCCCGATTTGTATGGGAAAATATGGAATAGGTTAGTTGCCTCAGAAGATAATCAAGCGGTTGATGTCTCTGACATAACAAATAATTTAAACCCTGAAACCTTACTAGCTTACTTCGAGCATCGCTCCCGTATTGAGTTTAGCAGTCGCTATAAGTCGGAGATTCCGAAGCTGCTGGCTGCCTCCCATTTAGTTAAGAATGGTAAGAAATTTAGTATAATTCAGCCTAGTTTACACTTGCCCGACAATAAAATAATCATTCTCTCGGCTACACCAAATAAAGCTATCCTCAAGCAGTTGGCTGGGGATAGATTAGAGCTTATCAATGTCGGAGATACAGAATTAAAAGGCAATCTGTACCAAATTACCGATCGCTCTTATTCCCGAAGCTGTTTAAAAGAATTAGATGTTAATGAGCTTAGAGAATTAACAGGCAACCGCCTAGTAATTACCACAATTGCTAATAAAAAGAAGTTCAATAACCCCTCAAAAACTATTCACTTTGGCAATTGTCTAGGGTATAATGAATTGAAGGGTCAAGATATTGACATAGTTGGCTTTAACCAACCTTCACCAGCAAATATTATTTCAATGTTTATTGCTTGTGGCGGTAATACTGAAAGTAAAGATTTACGGTTTAAAAACCAGATTGTCCGTTACAATGGCTGC
>NZ_JRFE01000065.1 GCF_000756305.1 Myxosarcina sp. GI1 | reverse complement strand
ACGGATGGACTTAACCAGCTTCCCGATAGTATCCGCAAAGATCGAGCAGCGGTAGCCGAAACCGTAGAAAATAACCTGCGTACCGTCATCACCGAAGAACGACCCACCAACCCCCAATACTTCGGCAAAATGTCATCTTTATTAGATGAATTAATCCAACAGCGCAGACAGCAAGCCATTGAATATGAAGAATATTTACAACAAATTGCCCGACTCTGCCAACAAGTCACCCACCCCGAAGGCAGCGGCGATTATCCAACTTCTTTAGATACCAGTGCCAAACGAGCTTTGTATGATAATTTAGATCGGGATGAAGCTTTGGCGATCGCTCTAGATAACGCCATCTGTAGTACTAAAAAAGACAACTGGCGGGGGTCTAAAATTAAACAGCGCGAAGTCAAAAACGCCATTAAAAAACATCTAGCCGCTGCCGATGAAGCAAACAGAATCTTTGAAATCGTCAAAGAACAAAAGGAATATTAGCAACGCTAACTCGCAGCACTTAAAATCATTTTCGAGTGACGGAGTTAGTTACCACTAGTTACATACAAATCTATGAAAGTTGGCGATCTGGCGATCGATCTAGTCAGAAAGAATATCAAAAACCTGCACCTATCGGTACATCCCCCCGATGGTAGAGTCCGCATTGCTTCCCCTTTCAAAGTCGATGATGAAACTATCAGGCTGTTTGCTATCTCCAAACTAGGATGGATTAAAAAAAATCAGGCTAAATTTCAGGCGCAACCCCGCCAGTCCCCTAGAGAATACGTTTCGGGAGAAAGTCATTACTATAGAGGCGATCGCTACTTACTCAACGTCATCTATCACGCTGCTGCTCCAAAAGTTGTCATTAGAAATAAAACCTATATCGATCTCTACGTGCGGTATGGCAGCATTCAAGAGCAGCGAGAGCAAGTTTTAACTAACTGGTATCGCCAGGAGTTAAAAGCCCAAATACCCCAATTAATCGCTAAATGGGAACGAGTTATCGGTGTTAGCACTAATGACTGGGGAGTCAAAAAAATGAAGACCCGCTGGGGTACTTGCAATATTCAAGCCAAACGTATCTGGCTTAACCTGGAACTGATTAAAAAACCCCAACATTGCCTGGAGTACGTCATCGTTCACGAATTGGTACACCTACTAGAGCGGAATCACGGCGCTCGCTTTAAAGCCTATATGAGCAAATTTATGCCTAACTGGAGTTTTTACAAGAAAGAACTCAATTGTTTGCCTTATTAAGTTGAAAAACTTAGTGCTTTTTAGTCAAATAATACCCATTAAAACTAGACAAGGCACTATAATCCTTTCATAATCTAGCTTTTCTGACACAATGCAGTATATATTCAACAACGCTACGACTCTCTAATAGCCACTAGTAGCGTGTGCTTATCGCTTTTAGGTTAGCAAAGTAGCGATTAAGCTATGTCTTAGTCAAGCAGAGCGAGCTTAACCTAAAGTTAGATTAGCAGATTGACGATAAAAGTCAAGTTCTGTATCAGTTGACGATCGCATTACTTTGATGGCGATCGCTTTATAGAGCGATCTTCTTAGCTTCGATCCACGACCCCCACTAAAACATTAATGGTGCAACCCTAGTTTGTAACCGTAGCCTTAGCAATCGCTTTAAAAGAGATTAATTCTTTCTGATAGCGTTACCAGAAAAAGTTATAACAAAAATCAACACTATAAGGAAAATACGATTTAGCCGAAAAAGAATAAGATCGCAATCAGAGTTGATTAGAGTTATCAGACTGAGAAGTTACTTTTAAGACAGTTTCATCTGGTTCGTACAGTACCCTGACAAGACTTCCTGACGAATTAAGAGTTACTTTCGTGCGATTTTTTTCCCATTTATATTCTTGAGACTCCTCTGTTAATTCCGATTCGAGCGGCTCGCCATATTTGTCTGTCAATAAGCCTTCAATTTCAGAAGTTACAACACGACCTAATTCTTTTTTATCGTCTATTTCTTGTAAAGCTCTATCTAAATCCAATTCCACAGAATCCATAATTTCTCGATCGAATTCTCCATCTTGAAACATCAAACTAACACTGTTGAGTCGATCGTTTATGAGAAAGAAACTTACCATATACTTATAATTACCAATTAAGTAATTTTTTAGATAATATGCCTCGCATTTACGATAATTATCGGAGTCACACTCATCTTCAATAAGTTCGGGATTATTTAATTTTTGATTTAGAGTTTTCTTTAACTCGTTTTTACTCATGCCCCATGTAGTTCCATTCCAAGCCTCTATATTCTTGTCTCCACATCCGAATACAAGGCTTATTAAACAAATACCAACTATTATTTTTTTCATCGATAAAAATAATAAATAAAAGTTAAAATATTCTCAATTTGGCATAAATTCTCAGTAACAAGAGTGATTCAGATCTCTCTTAAAAGTTGATATTTGCTGATGTTTTCAATCCCCATAACTAATTGGATGTATTTTCATGGAGCGCAAAAAGAAAATTTTCTCATCAGAACCACCATTATTAATTCCATACGATACTGTCTCGCCACCAGGAAATATTGTTTTGAGATCCCTATCACAACCACCACTAAGCCTTTTGGATATTTATCAAGAAAAACAAGATGGAGATATTACAGAGGAGGAAAGTTTAAAGCTGTTATCGCACCCTGCTATTGTTTTTGACCATCATTGTTGGTCGCTCTGGATCTGTACGCTGCGCTGGTTATATAAGAAGAAATGGAATCCCAAATACAAGCTATCTGAGGTTTCTCAAAACCAAGAAGAACGGGATATGCTCGAACCTCTTGCTGACTTATTGCACAGTGCATTACAGCTTTGCGAGCAATGTTCTTTGTATATTAGTAATTTTGGTCATTCTCACCATTTACATTGGTTTCGGTGGATTGCAGAAGATCTTAAAAAATTGTGTCTGGAGCTTCCTCACGGTAAAGAGAAAAAAGTCAAGGAACTTCGCGAAATTGCCAAACAACTACGAGACAATGAAAACCCTTTTGAGCGAGAAGAATACCCCGAACTATACGACTTAGTAAATGGTTCTCTTTGTATGGCATCTTCAGAACTTTACAAAGGCTTCCGCGCTAAATATCTAACCAGAAAAAAGTCTAAAGAACAAAAAGGACACAATTATGAAGTAGGGTTTATCACAGCTATTTCCTCTTGGGCTAATCGCTTACATACGAACCAAAACCTGTCTCCGATGGAAGCAACAGAAGTAGAATTACTTTTTAATACGGGTAGCGGAAGAGGCGTTAAAACTATCAGCAAAAAAAAATTGCAAAAATGGGTATCTTCAAATGCCCACTAGATAAGCAATTGACAATTCTAAACTCTTTTGAACAAAAATCCTTAATTACTGTTATTTTTGTGTTGTAGAAAAAAAAGGACTTTGACGAGATTTCGGCTAGTCTGTCTAATCAAAATTGTCGAGAGATAGTTCAGATAAATCTGAAAGTAATCTCAAAGACTTAAATAGTAAGACTGTACCTACTTTGACACCGTCAAAGACCAACAAAAAAACCATCTTTAATTTACTACAGTCTCGCTAAAAATACACAGTATATGCGTATTACTTTCTAGCCAAAATTTAGTTAAAGTCTGCCTTTTGAAGATTTAGAGCTAAGGCAGACTGATATGAATAATTATATCAAAAATACAGCGATCGCGCATCTGGGAAAAGCAAAGCAAGCAAAGCAAACGCTTAAACCAAACCATGTTACCGAACCTCACTGGAATGAATGGGTAATCGATTCAGCAGTCGCTCCAGAGCTTACCTCTCTCAATGTCGTTTCACTTTCAGGATTTGAACCATACGATCGCTTACTATATGCACTGCCAGATAGCGAACGGCGTAATGATGGGCGCGTTAGAGATTGGATATTAGGGAGATATGCCCATTGCGAACATGGGGGCTGGTGGTGCGCTGGCATAGATATTCAAAAGTGCGAAAAGAGTCAGTGGGGAACTTTTAAACCAGACAAAGCCAAACAAGAAATCGAATATAACAAACAAGGACATTTCAAAAAAGCCAAATTAATCAAATACGAACATCCACCTAAAACCGAAACAGAAATATTTGCCCTTTCCGTTCCCCTACATCTCTGGCAAAAGATCGCCCTTCATTATGATGTCCCACTACCAGAGAATATTGTAGTCACCCCAGAAGGGAGAGCTATTGGTTTTTGGATGTGGATAATTAACAACCCATCTATCCCGATTGTAATTACCGAAGGGGCAAAAAAAGCTGGTTGTCTTTTGACATTAGGCTATGCCGCGATCGCGCTTCCTGGTGTATGGAACGGCGTAAGAAAGCAAAATTCTGGAAAATATCAGCTAATCCCACAGCTAGAAGTTTTTGCCTGTAAGAATAGAAAGATAACTTTTTGCTACGACCGCGATACCAAATTTAAAACCATTCGGAATGTTAGTAATGCGATCGCCGCAACTGGTAGGTTATTTGAGAAAAAAGGTTCTAAAGTATCTGTCGCCACCTGGGAGTTTCCCGACAAGGGTGTGGACGATTTAATCGTCAATCGTGGAGAAGATGCTTTCCATGCTGCATATAATGCCCGTGTAAGTATAGATAGGTTCAAAACGATCCAGGAGACATCTTTACAATTTTATAAGCCTGAAATCGTCTCTGAACGGTATTTAAACCCCAAAGAAATAGCAATAGCTCAAGATGCCCAACTCATTTGCTTGAAGTCAGCCAAAGGAACCAATAAAACTGGATTTATGGCTGTAGCAGCCGTAGAGGAAGCCTTAAAAAGAGGAGAGCGGGTAATCGTAGTTACCCATCGACAGGCTTTAGAAAGGGAATTATCCGAGCGATTTGGAGTAGATTGCCGTACTGAAATTAGAAACAGCGAAGTCGGGGGAGCTTTAGGTTATGTCTTATGTTTTGACTCGCTGCACCCAAACGCCAATCCTGCATTCAATCCCGATGAATGGCGCGGGGCGACAGTTATCATCGACGAAGCCGAGCAAGCTATTTGGCATCTGCTCGATAGCTCTACATGCCAACATAACCGAACGGCGATTATTCAAAGCTTCACACAGCTTCTTATGACAGCAGTAGGAACGGGGGGTAAAGTCTGGCTAGCTGATGCCGATTTAACTCCTATTTCAATTGAATACGTGCGAAGTCTGATCGGGTTTCCTATTAAAACTTGGGTACTAGAAAACGAGTACAAACCTAGCTGCAATCGAAAATTAATTGCTTACGACGGCAACGACCCCAGCCGTATGATAGTCGAGCTAGACTACGAAATAAGACAGGGCAAAAAAGTGCTAGTCCATTGTTCGGGGCAAAAGTGGAAGTCTAAATGGGGTACGAGCAATCTACATTCTCGTTACAGTAAGATGTTCCCCGACAAAAAAATACTGGTTCTTGACAGAGAGACAGTAGCAGATCCAGAACATCCTGCCTACGGCTGCATGGGACATCTCAACGACACCCTTCAAGATTACGATATTGTAATTTGTTCGCCTGTAATCGAAACGGGCGTGAGCATTGATATCAAAGGACACTTTAATTCTGTCTGGTGTATTGCTTGGGGGAATCAGCCAGTTAATAGCGTCGCGCAGGCAATCGCTCGATTACGAGACGATGTTATTCGCCATGTCTGGTTTAGAAAAAGAGCGAAAAATATGGCGAACGGTAACGGGGCGACTAGTGCTAAAGCCTTGAAATATTCCCAACATAAACTAAGTCAGACGCATTTAATGTGTTTGCGTAGTGCCGATGACGACGACGAGTTTAAAGCTCCAGAAGAATACAAACTTTGCGATTACCCTTCCGAAGAAGCATGGGCTAGACGCGCCGCTCTAATTAATGCTGGTTTGATCGACTATCGAGGGGCAATTTTAGCCAAATTGAGAGAAGAGGGATATCAAATTGAAGATCTAGCCGAACGAGCAGCAAGAGAAGCTAAGGAGAAAGAGGAGCTTGCTGCACTTATGTTGGCTGAAGCTGATAAAGAACGTCAAGCCAAACTCAAGCGAGAGTTACAAGAAAAGATCGAAGCTGAAGAAAAAGCAAAACGGGAAATTAAACAGGTTTCCGAGCATCAAAGTCAGATTCGCCAGGAGAATTATAAAATTTACTGCGAGGAAGTAGCTGCTGCTAAAATGCCTACTGACACAGAATTAGAACATCTCAAGAAGAAACGCGGTAAAACTAAAATCGAGCGTTTAAAAGAACGTAAAGCTAGTCTGTTTAAGCGTTACGAGACATTAGTAACACCGAAGTTGGTAGAGAGAGATGATAAAGGCTGGAACTCACAGCTAATTTTAAATTACTACTTTACCGACGGTCGGGACTATTTAGAAAATCGCGATCGCCACTCTTTGAAGTCGCTAGCTGGTGAAAATAAAAAAGCATTTGCACCCGACATTAATAAACGGCTAATCGCAACGCAAATTAACGCGATGGAAGTGCTTGGAGTTAATCAATTCTTAGACCACACCGAGCGGAAGTTTAACTTTAAAGAGTTAGAAGACTTTGAGGCACGATGCAAAGAGATGCGATGGCAAATTAAAGATGTTTTTGGATTTACGATAAACGACCGCGAAAGGGGTATAGAGATCGCCAAAAAATTCCTTAAAAGCATGGACCGCAAGTTAGAGTGTGTCGGGTGGACGGGGACTGGTAAAGAGCGAAGACGAGTTTATCAGCTTTCTCCTCTTACCGAAGATGACAATCGTGGGGAAATTTTTGCTAAATGGCTGGATCGCGATCGCCGCCTTGCCGAACAGGAAAGCCTAGTTGCCGTTTAGTCGATCACACCAAACTCTAAATAATACTATTACTACTTTTCTGATGCTACGCGAACATCAACTTTAAAACAATTAGATACTGCCAATGCGAAACATCAACCAGTCAAAGAACCCCTTAGATAGTCCCGAATCGATCGCCGATCTTGCCTGGATGTTAAGTCAACTAGAAGATTCTGAAGGATTGGCAGAACTCCAGCAAGTACCAGAATTTACTAGAGCTAGATTAAATAAAGCCTGTCGGTTGTTGCCCTTGGAATGGCAGCAAAGGCTAAGGCAGTGGGCTGAAGAAAATAAACAGAGAGGAGCGGCATGACAACTAAAACCAGCCATCACTTTACCCTTACTGGTGCAGTAGTACCCAAGGCACGACCGCGAGTAACCCGCCAAGGTACATTTCTTCCTCAGAAGTATCGAGATTGGAAAGAAGGAGCGATCGCCGAGTTACTATCCCAGAGAACCAGATACAAGTCTCTAGAAGAAGTTACGATTTCAATCAAGCTATACGGTACTTGCCGAGGCGATTTAGACAATATCGCGGGAGCAATTTTAGACGCTTTGGTTCAGGCTGGAATTATTAAAGACGACAGAGTATCATTGGTCAAAGCCCTGTCTGTTAAGCATTGTGGCGGTAAAATCCAAAAGGTAGACATAAACATTGAGGAAGTATAAAGTATAGCAATTGCCAATTTCTGCCTGAAATTCTCATATAGAAAACGGTATATAAGCTAGTTTCTCCTCGGATGTAGTTTTGTACTTATTCGATTCTACGCTTGAGCCGTAACGCCAGAAGATTTGATGATATCTTCTAGGAGCTTGATTGCCTCAGTAATAGGAATTTGACAATTTTCAACCGCAGAAATTAACTGCTGGGCTTTTTCAGGAGTCAATAAATCTAGTCTAATTGGCTCTTTTAACAAAACATAGAAGTTGCCTTTGAGAATTTTTTAGCTAGGTTTTTATTATCTTTTACTAAAAGTACTGTTATAGTTACTAGTCTTAGATAAAACCTATTTCGAGCGATTCTCTTGATGATTAGCTACAACAACTTAAAAGTCAAACTTGACATATCTTACGAACAAACTAGATCTCTAATGATCGAAGCCTTAAAATCTAATCCTTCGGGACAAATAATCGGGTTTCATCATCATCTGGCTAAACAAGCTATCGAAAAGGGTATTGCATCCGATCCTCATACCGCATCTAATACCAGGATCATCAATCAACCGTATGACTTACCTCAAAAATATAAAATTTGGACTGAAGATATTATTTGGGATTTGGTAATTGAGGGTTTAGTTAGACCTGGTTTGGGTGATGGAATAAATAATGGATTACCTTGGTTCCACCTCTCTGAACATGGAAAGAATGTTCTTCAAAACCAATCACCACAACCTTACGATCCAGATGGCTATTTAGCTACAGTTCGGAACATACCCCATGTTGATAGTATAATATTTACCTACATTGAAGAAAGTTTAAAAGCATTTAGAATTCACTGTCTTCTATCATCTGCGATTACTTTAGGATGTGCTTCTGAAAAAGCTATCCTAATTTTAATTGATGCCTGTAAAAATGCGATTCAAAACCCTACAGATAAAGCAAATTTTGCTAAACAAACAAATACAATTTCCATCAAAAAGAAACACGACGAGTTTAAAAGTATTCTAAATACTAAAATTATTCCAGTTTTACCAAAAGATATAAAGGAAAACCTAGATAATTACCTAAATGGAATTTTCTCAATTATTAGAACTCAAAGGAATGATGCAGGTCATCCATCGGGAAATATAGTAAAACGAGAACATCTTTATTCTTATTTAGTAACCTTTCCCGAATATTTAAAAAAAGTTTATAGTCTTATAGATTGGCTCAATGCTAATAAGATTTAGAAAAATTAAACAGTATAGTTTTGGAAGGGGTATTAGTTAGCTTTGGTTTAGTAAATAGTTTGCATATCAGTTTTCACTTGGTAAACAAAAGTTATATATAATCTCGACGACTGGCGATCGCCTTTCCTAAATATTTGCCATATTCTAGTTTGGCAAGTAGAAGCCGCTCTTTTCCGACCGAAGATCGATTCACTTAGAGCTATATATTATTTCAATTGATGCTGGATATAATTTCTTTTTTCATCTGTACGTAAGCTTTACCAATTTTAGCAGTATGTTCTTTTTCGATCCATCCCGATTCCATTAAGACTTTTAATGCTTCCATTTGTGACATTTGACCGAGATTGAGATCGATTGCATCGATTTCCGATATTGCCTTTAGTAGCTCTTTATAGTTTTCAGTGGGAAGTAGCCAAAAAAGATTACCGAGCAACTGTTGAATTTTTTTGTCCGCTTCAAGCTTGATTCTGCGGTTATTAGACCAATGTTGGGAAAACCTGCGCTCTAGTATCCAAGCAGCAGCTTTCCAATCGGTTTCGGCAGCCCGACGAATACCTTCAAGCAAATTCATTTCAGACCTAGCGACCGCCTGATTAACATCCTCTGCAAATTCTGCATAAAGTTTGTTTGATTGGCGATTGCTATCGGTATCCGTCCCTCGGCGTATCCATTCTCTAAAAGTCGAGTAGGAAACATTAGCACTCAAACAAGCCGATTCGTAATTTAAACCCTGCTCGATGTTGTTAATGATAGTTTGTTTGACCGTTTCGGTTAACTTTGTTTGCCTTCCCATAATTTATTCTCCTAATTTGTACCAGCGATCGCCCTTAACTTCCCATTCACTTATAACTCGTTTGTAATCTTTTGACTGCGACCGCTTATCCGTGCGATAGCGATTCAGGGTAGCAGGACTGAGATTGACAATTTTGACTAATAACCCAGCAGGTTGATTTTTTCCTCTAGCGGCGCGATCGCTCTTGCCACTTTCTCATCTAGTCTAGTGTAACCCTGCATTTTTGAGTACGCATAAGTTTGAAATGTTGACAACGCGAAAGTTTAACTTTTTACATATATGAACTTTTAGCTATCAAAACGAACTAATATGTATGTCCGCTATCTGGCTAAGTCTATATGTATTTTACGTACTCAAAATTTCAACAATGCACATACTTAGATTTTTAGTTGTTCGCCTACTCGAATATTTAAAGTATGATTATTACCATTGCTTCGTTTAAGGGTGGAGTGGGTAAGACCACTACAGCAGTACACATAGCGGCTTATTTAGCCAATCAAAGTACCACTTTGTTAATAGATGGCGATCCGAATCGCAGTGCTACTAGATGGGCAGAAAGAGGCGGTTTGCCTTTCCAGGTAGTAGACGAAAGACAAGCTGCTAAATACGCCAGGAAAGCCGAGCATATCGTGATCGACACTCAGGCACGTCCCGAACAGGAAGACTTAGAAGCTCTAGCCGATGGCTGCGATCGCCTGATTATTCCCTGTACCCCTGATGCTCTAGCTTTAGATGCCATGATGTTAACGGTTCAAGCTTTGCAGCAGCTAGGAAGCGATCGCTATCGCATTTTACTGGCGATTATTCCTCCTAGTCCTTCCAAAGATGGAGAGGAAGCAAGAAAGATGTTAACTGATGCGGGATTGCCAGTTCTGAAGACGGGCATTAGAAGATATACGGCATTTAAAAAAGCAGCTTTAGAAGGAACCATTGTTTCTGAAGTGGCAGACAAAAAGGCTCGTATAGCCTGGAGTGATTATCAGGAGTTGGGCAAGGAGATACATTCATGACCGATAAAAAAGATAAACCTAATAGATATAAGGTGATTATTGATACAGCTAACCAATCCGAAGACCAAGACACAGCAAAAAAAGAAGCAAGATCTGTTAAAGAATTATCACCGCCAATCGTTGAGGAAAAGTCACCACCCGTTAAAAGAGGTAGACCTAAAGGAAAGCGTAGCGATCCTAATTACGAGCAGGTAACGGCTTACATTCGCTCTCAAACCTATCGGCAGACAAAGATCGCTCTGCTACAGCAAGAAGGAGAAGGAGCAGAGGACTTTTCGGAACTAGTAGAAAAACTACTAACTGAATGGTTGAGTACGCAAAAAGGTGAAAACTTGAAAACTTGAGTTATTGCCTGTTTGAATATTTAAAGTTCGAGCAGACACAATAGAGAGAATATTAAATGACATCTACCTTTCTGACTGAGCCATTGCCAGTTTATGGGTATCACGGAACGAGTTTGGCAGCAGCGCAGACAATTATCGAGCGAGGATTTAGTTTAAGTGTTAATGATTATGATTGGTTGGGAACGGGAGTGTATTTTTTTCAAGATGCCCCACTTCGAGCGTATGAATGGGCATCTGAGAGATATCCAGAAGCTCCTGCGGTAATTAGAACCAAGTTAGTCCTAGAAAACTGTTTGGATTTAGTTGACGTAACCTGGTTTCCTATTATCAGAGAAGCTTACGATTTATTCGTATCTGCCTATAACCAAACCAATCTGCCTTTACCCCGCCAAAATCCTCAGAGATCCAAGGCTCATCGGCTAGACTGTGCTTTCTTCAACTACATAGTAAGTGAAATTTTAGAGCCACAAGGGGAAGTTGTAAGTTCGATTCGTGGAGTGTTTAATGAAGGCGATCGCATCTATCCTAACTCGGCTATTTTCGATCGCGCTCATATTCAAATTGTCATTCGTAACCTGTCGGCGATCGAAGAATCCTGTTTAATAGAAATAGAGCGTTCTTAAATTTTATGGTCAACCCAAAAAAAGCAGCTAAATTAATTCGCCAACATTTTGCCGAATTGACTACCGAACAGTTTATCGAAAATCTTCGCGCTTCAGGTTCGTTCGGATTAGAAGACTCCGAGCCAGATTATTCAAATCATGGTAGAGAGCAATCGCCGAGCATCGAAGCTGTTAAAAAAACTTCAGCAACCAAACCATCCGAAATTAGTTGACCCCAGATGCGCGATCGCGCTCGTCCGCTTCCTTGCGCTCGAAAGTAAGGAGAATCAGAAGATTTTTCATTCCTGGCATAAAAATCACTAACCAATTAATTGAGTACGCAAAAAGTTAAAAGCTCGAATATTTGAATAGTACCTAAGTGAAGAAGTATTGATAATGACCGTTTTCGCACCTTCTAAACCATGAAAGCTTTAAAATCCGTTAGTGCCAGTAGTAATCTAGTACCACTCCTACCCAGGAATAGGTTGGCTCCCGATTCTGGTTACGAGACTTTGCTCGATGATTGGCTGGCAAGATCGCGATCGCCACATACCAAACGGATGTATCGAACTAATGTTACGGGATTTTTTCAGAGTTTGGGGTATCAGCTAACACCAGATCTACTCGCTCAGTTTTTGCTACTCGATAGCCAGCAAGCGTTTGAGTTAGTATCGCAATATCACGGGGCGTTAGTCACCCAGAAGTTAGCACCCGCGACCATTAACCAAAAGCTAGCCGCGATAAAATCATTAGTCAACTATGCCGCCGCCGCTGGCAAGTGCCACTACACTCTTACCAATATCAAAGCCGAGAAATTGACCCAATATCGCGATACTAAAGGCATTCCCAAGGACCAGTTTAAGTTAATGATGAAGGCAGTAGACACTGACACTATAAAAGGACTGCGCGATCGCGCTATTCTGCTGTTGTTATGGGGTAATGCCTTAAGGCGTTCTGAGATTGCCAACTGCGACGTATCTGACTTTTTGCCGAAGGCAGGGGAATTAATTATTACTGGCAAAGGAAAAATCGGACAGCCTCAGACAATTAGTCTGGGGAAAGCGACCATAAAGGCAATCTCTCTTTGGATGACTGCTAGAAAAGATTACACGCCTTCAGATCCTTTATTTTGTGCGGTTCATAAAGGCTATTGGGGCAATCGGTTACATACCCATTCGATCTATAAGTTGGTGCAGAAATACGCCAAGCTCGCGGGAATCGATAAAGTGATGTCGCCGCACAGGATACGCCACAGCAGCATTACCGAAGCTCTCAACCTAACCAATGGCGATGTCAGAAAGGTGCAGAAGCTGTCGCGACACAGCAACCTTAACACTCTGATGATTTATGATGACAATCGCCAGAATTTGCAGGGCGAAGTTACGGGAATGTTAGATGATTTGTTTTAGGGCAGAAGAAAC
>NZ_JRFE01000064.1 GCF_000756305.1 Myxosarcina sp. GI1 | reverse complement strand
ATTAAGGTTGGCACCCTTAAGGTCAGCACCATTAAGATTGGCACCATTAAGGTTGCTATTGCTCAGATCGAGTTTTTCAGTTTTTAGTTCGGGGTCTTCATCTAAAGTATAGTCTTGCTCTGGATTTTGTCGTCCAATTACAGTTAAAGCAGCTTGTATTTTAATATTGACTGGTTCGAGTTTTTCAAATGCTTTTAATTGATCTTCTGAACCATCTTCTAGTTCTTCAATTTCTGGTGGTATTGGAGAATTTTTTCGCACGAATGCAGTTAAGACTTCCATAATCGTCCATTGGTCTTTAGGAGAATCTTTGGCAATTCTCTCTAGAGAATAAATTCCGCCAAGGACAACCTCTTCTTTGTCACTACCTAATTGTTCTATAGCTTTGGCAAAGCGGTCTGTAACCAATCTTTCTTGAGTAAGTTCCCTGTCTTTTAAAGCATCTTGATAATTAACAAATAATCCAATGGCAGCAATAATGGCAGCAATTAAACTCGCTGCTGAGATGATGGTCTTAACGACATCGAGAGCAAATGGTCTGGTTTCCGAATTAGCAAATAGTTGGGGTAACTTATAAAACAACCAAAATGGGAAAGTCAAAATTTTCCAAATTACACCTATCAAAGTTTTTAGCGATCGCGTCAATCTTCTAAAAAACGATCTGGGTAGCTGACGATAAAAGGCGATCGCTCGATTGCGTTTCCAAGCTCTAACAACCTTGGGATACCTAGTTAAATATCTTCTAGCCGTTTCCCAATCCCCTTCAGGACTACCATTTTTGCCCTTAGTTATGCGCTGTTCGTAGATTTCCTGTGCTTTGATTTGATGAAGCTCGTGGGGAATAGATAGACGCGATCGCCTGGGCATATTAACAGTTTGTGTCGCTATTTATATCACAAAGCGTATTTTACCAAATGATAGTGTGTAGCCATGAGAATACACTGTTTACCGACTACAACACAGTAGAGCGATCGCCCGTGGGGACTAGAGCGATCGCAAAAAGTACCAGTACCAACAGCAGGATCGTATACTAAGATAATAAAAAAGCTCCAAAACTTTATTGCAGTAAAGCTTCAGAGCATAGATTATTTAAGCAAACAGTTCAACTGTATGAGTTTGACGACTCATATAGTTAGTGATTATCACAATTCAAACGATGGCTGTTCTCCGCACTAGGTGGGCAGTCATTTGTTTTTAATGGTGGCGGTAGCGATCGCTGTCCTTTGATATTTACTGATGTGTCACCGCCCAATTTGATATCGATTTCTGTATCGGAATTTCTAGCCAGAGCGATTACTCCAATTAGCGTTACTGATAAGACAATTGTTATTGTCACTAGGTTGTTTTGGTTAATGGTCATTTTTTCTTCTTTACATTTATTTCTGATATTTATAATTGATATATCAGCTAAATAGTTTTGAGCATAGTTAGTAAAACGATGCCATTCAATTTTTTTCTTTTTTCACTGACCTGAAGAAATAAAAGAGCTTCAAAATAGTTTTCATAAATATCTTTATATCTATGAGATTTAAAGTTGATTGCTACAGTTAATAGTGAACTTACAGGTTTAAATGTTCTGTATTTTCGCCAATTCAAAAAGCCGAAAATTCACCAAGACGAAAATACGGAAAGCTGAAAATTTAACAATTTGCCAAGGTGCATTGGCAGCAAGTGACTATACACTTAGATGTCTGCAAACTTCGAGGTATGAAAATTGTTGATTACTGTTGCTGGATTTAAGGGGGGAATCGGCAAAACTACTACTGCCGTGCATCTTGCCTGTTATTTTTCCCAGTTGGGCAAGACTTTATTAGTTGATGGCGACCCCAACCGCAGTGCTACGGGCTGGAGTAAACGGGGTGCTTTTCCTTTTAAGGTGGTGGACTTGATGCAAGCTGCTTTATATAGTCCGAAGTACGAACATATCGTCATCGATACTGCTGCCCGTCCCGATGAAGATGAATTACGAGCTTTAGCGGATGGTTGTAACTTATTAGTTTTGCCTACTACTCCCGATGCTCTGGCGATCGATGCCCTACTGCAAACGGTAGATTTACTTCAGGAACTAGAAAGCGATCGCTATCGAATCTTACTCACAATGGTTCACCCCAAACCCGTCAAAATGGCAGAGCAAGCCAGGGCAGCTTTAGCAGAAGTCCCATTATTTGACACGGAGATTAGACGGTTAATTGCCTATGAGAAAGCGGCACTAATGGGAGTACCAGTTTACGAAGTTAAAGACCGCATGGCAAAAATCGCCTGGGGTGACTACGAGCAAGTTGGTAAGGAGATTATGTCATGAGTGATGCAGCCGATATGTTTAAGAAGCTGGCTCAAAACCGCCAAAAATCTACACCAGCTAAAACTAAATCTAAATCAGAAACAAAACCCGTTTCTCAATCTCAGCCTCCAAAAGAAACCAAATCTAAAGCCAAAACCGAAACATCAACTAAAAAGACTACTCCTAAACCAGCCTCAGAGGAGAAACCGCCAGAAACAGCGATCGCAGAAGAACTAACAAAAAAAAGAGGTAGACCAGCTACGGGCAAGCGTAGCGATCCTGACTGGATTGGTCGAACCTACTATATCCGCAAAGAAACTGACTTGGATATAGAGGATGAACTAATCAAACTCAAACGAGAGGGTATTAATGTAGATAAATCCGAATTGGTGGATTTTCTCCTTGCTGCCTGGGTGAAATGGCGAAATGGCGAAAATATAGATTTTCGGATGTCCGAAATTTCGCCAAGGCGAAAAGACGAATTGCCGTAAATAATGTTTATCCCCTAGCAAATTAACGTTAGAAACTTAATAAAAGTATGAATTAAAATTACCAATTAAAATAGTACTTTTTCATTTTCATACTGCACTAATACAAAATTTTTATTGATAATGACTGAATTTATGAAGGCAACAGCATCAATTTACCAATGAATTTAAAAGATTGAAGCTAAAAAAATAACCTAGCAGAACGCCCCTGTTCCAGATATACTCTGGAATTCCAGACTCACATCACAGAAAAATTTCTTTAGCCAGTACATAATATGTAAGTCGAATTAGAAAAAATTTTTATGAGTGTCCAGAATTCCATTACTGCTGATATCGTTCGCCCCGACGATCTGATGGCTGAATTAGACCTTAAAAAGTCAACTTACTACGATGATTTAAAGTTCCTTGGCATCACCGCAAGCAAGGATGAAGACAAAAAAGCTTACCTTACCTTTGAGGAAGCAGAACAGGTTAGAGCTTTACGTTCTCATGTTAATGAAACAGGAAAAAGCGAAGGATTTCAATCTGGCGCATTAGTTCATTCAAGTAATAACGAATTAGCTACAAATCCCGAAGAAGATGATATTTATATCGAGCCTGAAGAACCTACTGCTAATTTCGATTTAGATGGTCTGGTTCGGGGTGCGGCAGAACTCAAAGCCCGTGAGTTGGCGATGCCTCACTTGGTCAAACGAGAAGTAGCCAATCGTCTAACAGAGGAAGAACTACCAGAGGATCTGCGGGAAAAGATCCAGGCAGTAAGGGAGGTTGCCAACCCAAAGTTCACGCCAGGGGAGTTAGCAGATCGGCTGTTAAGTCAGTGGCGCAAACCCCAAGGGAATTAGGCGAACAGTTTGATAAAGTCTGTGCTGCCGTTCGTGCTGGTAACTCAATTCTGGTGCTTGGTGAAACGGGAACGGGTGAAGATGATTTTGCGATCGCCGTTCACGAAACGATGTCAGCAGAATTTAATTGTGCGATCGCTACCTACAAAGGCTCTCTGAAAAAATTCTTTATCGCGATCGCCATGCAGCTAGATTGTCCGACAGAAAATGATGAAGGTAAGCCGTTAACCGTTGATGGTCTGAAAGAAGAAATCCTCGTCAACTCTGGGGAGGACACCTTACTCGTATTCCCAGAAGCCAAGCGGTTAACTACTTCTATCAGATATTGGTTAGAAGACATGATGGCTGCTGGCGTGAGAATCGTCTGTTTTGCCGTCGCCAATCCAGGGCGAGACATCTTTCTCGAAATGCTAGAGATTGAGCTAGAACTGCCTAGCGATGCCCACATTCGTTTAGTTATGGCAGCCGAAGCTCAAAGAGTAGGACTACAAGTTAACCAATCTCGACTAGCCGAACTGCAACCCCTGGCAGGACGTAACCCGATGCTGGCGAGGAAGATTATCAAAAATGAGGCTCTGGGGCTGAAGCAGGATAAACCAGAACACACTCAATATGTGGTCATCATGCCAGTGATTATCGCTGCACTGATGGCTTTTGGTATCGTGCGGTTTATCGGCATGGGTACGGGAAATAAGGGTTTGTATATAACTGGCGGTGTTTGCTTAGTTACGGGGATGGCGTTGAAGCAGTTGGGTAGTGTACGAGGAGCGAGGAAGAGGTTAGGACAATAACAGTATTTGATAAATAGAACAATAATAATATGAATATCATGAATAAAGCTGAAAATATTTATCAAGAATTATTAGATTTAGAAAGAGACTCTAGAAAAGTTAAAACTGCACATTTTAATGCTGCCGAAAGAAAAAAAAGAAAGCATACATTTTTTGGACTTTGTATTGTAATAGCCAATTTTTTGATTTTTTCTCCCTTAATTAATTTGTTTTTTGTAGATAATCCAGATAATTTGATAATAGCAATCAAAATTTTGGCAATTGTTGGTGCAGCTTTGGCTGGGGTTCAAACATTTTTTAACTGGGAAAAAGAATCTGAATTACATCTTAGTGCTGGTGCATTATATACTAATATTTATCGTAAAACTGGTACTCTTTTAGCCAAATTTAAAGATGCACTAATAACTGTAGATGAATTTATTGAAGAATTTGAGTTTTTACAAAATAAATATCTTGAAGCAAACAATACATACAAATCCTGCATTCCATCAGAACATGATTTTACAAAAGCAAAAAATAGAATATCAGAAAGAGCAAAAAATAAACATTCTTAAAATTTAAAAACAATTTTATGTCAAAAAGAATGCATTTATATGATGCAAGTAATGAAGAGATAATAGAATACTTGCAAAATACTGTATCGCAATCAGGTTTTATTTATTTAATTAGAGCATTAGGAACTAATCGGTACAAAATTGGATATACAAGGAGATTGAAAAAAAGAATAAAAGAACTTCAAGGACAAAGCCCATTTCCAATTGAATTAAAAGATTGTTTCTGTAGTAAATACCCAACAGGTTACGAAAAACTGTTGCATAGAGTATATCAAGGACAACAAGTTTTTCGCGAATGGTTTGAGCTATCAACAATATTAAATTCTGAAGAAGGAAAAAGTATTAAAGAATACTGGCACGCTGACAATCCTGAAGAATATTTTTTACAATATTTCCTCGAACAAAATGAAACAGGATATATACCAAGTTTTCTAACTTCTCAGGAAATTGTTTATTGTATGAAGCTAGTAGATATAGATTGTAATTATGAAACTGAATCAACCGTCAATCTTCAAGATTTCATAGATGATATGTTGCAGATTGATACTCGTAAATGCTCTCAAATATTAGTAGAATTATATAGAGATTTAGTTGGTAAAAAGTCTGCAATAAAAAAGTTAACATTAAGTGAGCAATGTACTTATTGTATTAAGTATTTAGAACGAGAATTTGACAAATTTTTTTATACCAAAAATAAGAGAAATAAGTAATTTATTTTCAAAATATCTACCCTGACTTGGTTGATTTTGTCAGACAGTGAGCTAAATAACTGACGATCGCCCTACCAAAAGCCAGACTGGTAAAGTAAATCAACTCTTTACCGCTTATGATGAGCGTAACCCATGCAACGATCGCCGCTGCTGGAACATCTTTAGTCTTAGGAACTGCCGAACCTTTACCGCTTTGTTTAGCTGTAATTGGTTCGCAGCTTCCCGATCTGGACACCACCACATCAACTATTGGTAAAATCTTCTTTCCGATTAGCTCTTGGATAGAAGATAGGTATCCCCACAGAAGTATTACTCATTGTCTGCTAGCTACGGCGGCGATCGCGCTGGTTAGTCTCGCTGTCAGCCACTTTTTACTAGGGGATATCATGACGGCGATCGCTTTACCTTTCGGACATCTGCTAGCCTGTTTCTCGGATACATTTACCAAGCAGGGTGTTCAACTTTTCTATCCCGAACCAGCCTGGGCAATCAGCGTTAGTAATCCGCGACGGAGGCTTAAAACTGGCGGGGCTGGCGAACTGTGGGTTTTAGCGATCGCAACTGCTTTATTAGTTCTGGGAATTTATCTCGGCAATAGCGGGGGTTTAACCACCAAAGTCAGTCAGAATCTAGGTTTGAGAGATGGTGTAATTGCTGTCTATAACGAGAATGCTGCAACCAATCATGTCTATGCTCAAGTTAGGGGTGTTTGGTCGAGCGATCGCACCCGTGCCGACGGTAAATATTGGATTGTTGGCACTGAGGGCAGCGAATTTGTAGTTACCAATGGTGAGGGAATCTACAAGACGGGAGAACAAATAATTACTAAAAAAGTTTCTACCAGCGTCGGCGATGATGCTACCACCGAAATTAAAAATCTTAGCTTTGCTGATGAGAATGCGATCGCGCCACTGCTGGAGCTTCGCCAAGCCTACCCTAACTCGGTAATTTTCCTCAGCGGTCAGTTAGGTATAGATTTTCCTGAAGAAGTAAACATCTCAATCAAGCCCAAGCAGTACGTCACGGCTTCCCTAACAGGTTCGACCCTCAATTTTAGATGGCAAAACTTAGATGAGGCAATTTTACTTTTACGAGAACAGTATGCAGTGGGAACTCTAGAAGCAAAGATAGTTCAACCACAGCCGAGGTTTAATTGACATTCTCTCTTAGAGATAAAAGGCGATCTTTATGTATTGGAACGGGCGATCGCGATTTTGAAGGAGCAGTATGCAATGAGGATGTTGGAGATAAAGATCGTTATCTAAATCAAATTTATGATTCTATAACTGTCTAAGTTGCTATTCAAACCCTTTATCCAACAAGCACATCAATTTCACTGATGGGAAGAAATAAGCTATTTTCAATTTCTTGGCGAATTTTTCGGTCGATTACACAGTTAGTATTCATGCATTCTAAAAGGAATTCATTGGAGATGTAATACTGCTTTAATAGTGCAAGTTGACCTGACGCTAAGTTGAAATTAGGGATAGTTTTAGGTTGTTGAGAAAAAAAGAAATTTAATTGTTGAGTCCATGATTTTCCATTAGACTTCCACCAAGTCTCAAAAAGCGGTTGATTATTATCTGGATTGGGAATTGGCTTTTTCAAGATATTTAGCCATTTACCATCGAAATGAAACTTTAAAATATTATTATTCGACTTGGCTATCACAATAGCAAATTTTGAGTTATATCGAAGATTTCGAGGTAAGTAGTAGGCTTCAGAGAGTTTGCTATCTAACACAAAAGATTGACGGATTAATTCAGCTTGAGATGAAACTTTAATTGTGTTTATTAAATCCTTTAGATAATTAGAGGGGAGATTAATAGGAGTAATCTTCAACAATTGAAAAGCTAAAGTTAAATAGTGGATACGAATAGTGGATAGTTTTTCGGAAGACTGAAGATAAAAAGCTCTCTGATGTGCCCATTCTAATAAGGATTGTAATTCTCTATACTGAGCGGCAATTAAATCAACTTGTTCTTTCATATTTTGTATTAAAAAATCAGCTTTTGATAATAAGCCTATTGCCAATAAAAATACTTCTCTCCAACGTTTTTCTTGAATATGACTAGCTAAATTTCTAAGAGATTTTTCTAACATTTTAGGATTTGATGTCTCAGTAATTTTTCTAGCAGTAAAATATTCTTGAAAGGTTAAATGAGAAAAAGAATAAATTCCTCTCGCTCGTTCAATTAATAATCCATGCTGTGCTTCAATTGATTTTAAAACCACTTCACTATCAAGTCTTAAAATCTCTGGATCTGTCTTAGCTTCAGGTAAATTCTGGATATAGGTAGATATATGTTTTTCTACTTCTTTTTGTTTGAAAAAGTAGTCTTTACGATCAAAAGTTATGAAAGCAATTTGACTGAGTAAATCTTGCTTACGATTATTTGTTAGGTTTTTATAAATCTGATCTCGATAAATATTTCGTTCTATATCCCATTTTTCAAGAAGGATCTTAATACCTTCATTGTATAAATCTGAGCGATTTTTTGGAAAATTACCCACTTCAGCAAAAACAAGACAGAGTAATATTAGTAAAAGGGGAGAATTTGCTAATTCTTTTATGGAATCATTTAGAGATAGTTGTTGTAAAAAGTTATTCTCTTTGACTGGATCTTTTTGAGCAAACCATTTGTGTACAAATACTTGTATTTGCTGGTCATTGAAATCTGCTAATTCTACTTCAGTAAATCTTATGAAATTAAAGTCTAGAGATGCAATGCGACAAGTAATGACAAAATGAGTTTCATAAACTGTATCTGGGAAGCGTTTGGAAATAAATTTTTGTCTTAAATCTTGAGATTTATTAAGATCGGGATAATTTTCTTTTAACTCTTTCTCCTTCTGCTCAATTTGTTTATTTAAATGGTTGCCGAAATTTTCTAAACTTTTGAGAATGAGTTTTTCTTCTTGAAGAATTTTGAGAAATAATTCAGGATTTTTTTGCCACTTTTGTAATGGAGATTCACTATTTTTTAATAACTTATTAATTTCTTCATTATCTTGCTTATATTCTAGGACTTGACAAGCTTTTGGAATTTCTTTTTTCAGATTTTCTAAAAACTCTAGAATTCTTTTGATTTTATCGGGTATTTTCTTTTTGTTTTCTAAATATTTAGTTTTAATTTTTAAATCTTCAAATTCACTATTTAATTCTTTTTGTCCGTTAAATTTTTTGAACTGCTTCTTTTTAGTTTCTAAATTTTTTTGAATATTTTCTAGTTCTATTTCTTTTTTTTCTATTTCTTCCTTCTCAAACTGTTTTATTTTTTCAAATAAATTATGTATATTATATTTTAACTCTTCTTCGTTACACAAGACATTTTTTAATGTTTTGTAATGTTCGTTGACTAATTTACTATGTCGTGTGTTCTTCTCTTTTTTGTTTTTAATTTGCTTGATTTTTTCTTGTATACTATCTCTTTTATGGGAATGTTCCTTTAGATATTTTTGAACATTTGACGCTAATGAATAGGTATAAGAAAAATTTGCAATTTCATTAATTACTCGCTCATTATCTTCTTCGTTAACTTCATCTAATCCATCTAAAACAATTAGACTTCTACCATAAGTTAATATTTTCATTATTTCTTCTTTAGTGACGGAAAAATGCTCAAATTTATGCTGTATAAAGTTTAACAAGTCTGGTTTTCCTTTCTTTTCAGCAAATTCTTTAAGAGAAATAAAAATTGGTAATCTCTTAGGTTGAAAACCTCCTGAAATACATTGCAAGCACAGAAATTTCAAAAAGGTAGTTTTTCCTGAACCTGGCTTGCCTAAAATAACAACTTTAGAAGATTTATCAACAATATAAATCCCCGATACTCGTTTTTCGCGCTTATTCAGCCAGTGACGGTCAAAATCATCTGAATCGGGATTATAATCACGGCTAAGTTGGTCAATTTCTAAGCGTTGGCTTCCTGTAATCTTCTCTAGAAGATATACATCAGTGTAAATATCATTCAACCCTATCGGTTGACGCATATCTAACACTCGCATTGTGCCACATCTTTCTACAATGTCTGTCTGTGCTTTTTGTCGTACCTCACTGACTAAAGTATCTATATCTTGCGTGGTTTGTTCATTTTCTCGAATTTCTTCCCAATCTAAATTAAGTGAATCGCAAATTTTAACAAATAATTCTGAAGAAATTGGTTTACTATTAAAAAATTTAGAAACTGGCTGACGAGAACAATCTATTCTTGCAATTAAGTCTTTTTGCTGTAGTTTAGATGAAGTCATAGCCTTTTTGGCTTTCGCTATTCCTTGTTCTGAAGCCTTTAGCGATTTTATTCCCATCGCTTTAATATTAAGAAGTGTAACTATTAATCTTATCTGACAAATAGATATTGACTATACTTAAAAGAACTTTTTTTGTCAATTAATTTAACATAAATTAATAAAATAGAAAATCAAGCTAAGCTGAAAAATCACCTAAAATAATTACCTAGCTGGCTTTACAGAAAACCAAACTAAGTCGAAAAAACATCTGAGCTAACTACTTAACTAACTTATACATAGCAATAAGAAAATCATACTTCTCTCAATCCCAACTCATACATAACAGAAGGCACTCTAAAGGTGTTGTGTATGACTAAAAGATATGACTCGCAAAAAACCCTTACTAGAGAAAGCCTCTGACACAATCCAGTACGTCGCAATGGAGAAATGGGTAATTCAGGAATGTTTGCGTCAAGCCAGTTGGAGCTTTAACCTTGCCATTGCTTTAACAATAGTGAGTGCTGTTGTAAGCATCGTAGGAATCGGGCTAGTTTATTCTGGCAAAATTTCACAAGGAACTGCTACTACTGCTGGAGGTTTTGCCTCTAATATTTTAAGTGTGCATTTTCTGAAACTAAGCAAAGAAACTAACGATCGATTGTATGAAATTACTAAAGAATTGAAAGATTAAAAAGGTTGTAATTCTAATCAAGAGTAATTAATTAATGCGAGCGCTACCCTTAGTGTGGTTAAATCTCCCTATGCTGGTACTGTTCGCCGTGTTCGTTGGCTCGGTCAATCCCCAGATGGCAGCCTCACAGCCGAAGTTACCCTCATGGTCAGATCGGACAGAGAAGCCGAGCGAGAGCGAAGAAGACAAGAATCTCCCCTGCTCCAACAGCAGTAATAAATGTGTAGGGCGACTTACAGAACTAGCGATCGCCAACTCAAATAAACTCCAGCAGACGAGCGATCGAATTACCGCAATCGAGCGACGCTTGGCAGTTACAGAAGACAGAATCGACTACACCAGCAAGAAGAAGTGGACTAACTACATTACTACCAATCCCGTAGACATTATTCAAAATCTCTTTGGCGGTGGCGGTATGCAGCGAGATAATCTAGCGATCGCCAATCTGGAAATCAGAACCGCAGACTTACTGGCAGCCAAAGCCGAACTAGAGCGGCAGCAGGAAGCGGAAAAGCTAAAGCTAGAAGATGAAGTGCTGCACCTACTCTTAGACTATGAAGCTGCCAACCGCAAACATGAGTTGCTGTCATCTCAACTGGAGACTTTAGAGCAGCAGCGGGAAGTGGTGAGGATTGCTTATAAGTACGGTAGGGGTAGTACGAGTCAGATATTGGGCATGGAGAATCGGCGCGATCGCCTGACCGAGCAGTTGACTAATTTATCGATAGATAAAGATGAGTCTGTACGGAAGCTGTTGCATCTAATAGGGCAAAAGTCAGCAGAGTAAAGATTCTCGTCGGACAGAACGAGAGGTCATTTACTGCTGAGATGACGAGCAGATATTAGAGATGGAAGGTAGGGCGATCGCGCCCTACTTAAAATTTTTAATCAATTTTGTCATTATCAGATGGGGAGATAGTCACATTACAAGTTGTTAGCAGGGTTTTTAAGTGTTCAACGACAATATCAATTTCTTCCCTGATGCCTTCGTCAAAAGTTCCACTAACAACAACTCTTCCTCTAGTTTTGCGCTCTGTCTTTTGTACTGTGGGGGTTTGAGTTGAGAATGAACCAACTCTTGTGCTGTCCTTATCCTCCCAATCTACTAGCTTTTGCCATTCTGTTAAACCTATAGCTTCACAAATAGATATGAAGTGATCGCTAGAGATTTTATTTCCTCGAAGAAAACGTTTTAATGTAGATTCTGATGTATGAGCCATTTCTATCCATTCTGGTGAATTTGTATTCCAACGTCTTTCCCGTCTGGAATTATCGACTAATAGTTTACCCTCTTTAGAAAGTTTATAAGAATCCGCCATGAGTACCTAGTCCATATTCTTTTTTTATTAAGCTGTCAAGCATAAAAAAATGCTAGCAAAAATCACTTAATTAAAAGGATCACTATATCGACAAGGATAAAAAGTGAACTAGGTCAGATTATTAATGAACTTTTTTGACCTCAAGTTAACCTTTAAGTGAACTAATAAATGAACGGTTTTGAACTTGTTTTTTTTAGCAGATAATCAATATATTTAAGTAGGCGGAAATAGTGATTTCTATAAATCTGATAACTTAAAGCAAGTTTTGATTTTGAAAGGCATTAAATCAAAAGGAGAGACAAATGACTTCTATAACAATTAATTTTTCAGGAATAACAGGATCGGGAAAAAGCCTCTTCATATCTAGCTTGTTGTTTTCAGCGTATGGATGTCACATAGAATCAGAATACGATCGAGGTTACAAAAGAGGTAAACAAGACTTTAAACGTGGTATAAAGAGAAACCTTTATAATTTTTACAATCCCTGGTTTTGGTATATCTTCGACGATTTTGAGTACGGTTATCAAAAGGGTTGGAAAGCTGCTCAAGAAGAACAAATTGGTTATTTACTTGGTTATCTACAAGATTGGGAAGCTGCTCAAAGACTAAAAAAATATTTTTCTTTTTCCTGGTCCTGGTTGTCGCTCAGAAACCTCTTAGACAGTTGGTATGCAAGACCAACTGAGTATGTACTTGGTTATGAACAGGGAAAACAAGACTATAGAAAAAATCAGTTTCCATTACTTGCATATCTTTACAGGTTTGAGTCGAGAGAATATAGAAGAGGTCATCTACAAGGTTGGGAAGCTGCTCAGAAATTAGAACAATATATTTCTTGTACAAATACTTTTAAAAGTTTGATGAATTCTTGGGAAACAAAAGAATATCAAATTGGTTATGAACAAGGAAAATTTTACTCTAAAAAGAGTATATATAGAATCATTATATTCGTTAGCTCTATTGGAACATTTAGCGCAACACTAATTGCGTCATTAATACCCCGAAGTAGTTCTCCAACATGGAGAAAATTAAGTCAAAAACTATCTAATGAAAATATCTTTATGGATGTTAAATTAAATTATAATTATGAAGAATTTGATTGTGATAATCTTAAACAGAATAAGATTTACAAAAACAAATTATCCAAAGAAAAGTCAAAAGATCAATTGTTTTTAAGTAAAAGCAAAGATATTAATAATTATTCTCGTGGCTCTCCTATATTGTTCGAGCTTTTTAAGAGAGATAATCTTGCTAGCTATGGAGTACGGATTGTGGATAGAATATTTAATGAACTAACTATATCAACCCAACAATTTAATAAAGTTGTTGATGAAGTTTTCCTCAAGAGTAATTCAGAAGGCGCAAAGCTCTGGCGATTTACTAAAGGGAAATTAAAAAAATTTAGTTTAGATAGAGCCTATCAGCCAGAGAAAATATTTACAATTGCCTATGAGCGTACCCGAAAAGCTATTGAAGATGGAAAACAAATAAAATCAACATCAATAATACCTTGGTTCAAAAGCGTAACTTTCAATATCATACGTGAAATAAGAAGAGAAAGAGACAGAGAAAATGTCAATAGAAAAGACATTCCAGACAAGGAGATTGCGGATTTAAACAGACCACAAGAAAATGTTACTTGGAAAGAAATCACTAACAACCTTTTAGAGCAAGACTTGGAAATTACCTCAGAGTCTGCATTAAGACAAAGGTATAGTAGGCTCAAAACTAAATTAAAAGTACATAATCAACTGGTACTTATTAATTGCTAAAAATACTTAGCCTTATTCAAAATTTAGTTTCATAACTTTAGTACCTAGTTAAGCTGTCAAGCATCTAGTCAATCTAATAACCATATACACAGTCTAAGAACTTGATGATTATTAATTAACGACACATTAGATGAATTAACTAACTTAAGTTATAAAGATATGGGGCGGTTAGAAAGAATAAAATTTTCAATGTTTTAACTCTAGTACCTAGTTAAGCTGTCAACTTTAAATTCAGGTATCTGAACTATATGAAACTTGAAAAGGTCATTTATCTGACCTCCCCTTCCCTCAAATGGGTCAAACCTAGTTCAAATAATTTGCTACAAAAGTGACCTTGGTTGACCCAAGAGTGACCTAATTTTATTTAGATTAAATTAAGTCTTTTAGAAAATGGACTATGTTGAACTTCCTAAATATTGATTGTTGAATTACATTTTTATTTAAGCTGACAGCTTAATATTAATAGTAATGGAGTTACAACATGGGAAATTTTACTGCATTCTTTTTAGCAGTTGCTATTTGTGTAGTAGCAATAATTAATCTCATTAAAATAGTTCGAGAAAATCGTCAATAAGCTAATTCAATTGGGATATTTGCCCTCCAGCTATTAAGTATGGAGGGTTTTTTTATGCAAATTCAGTAGTAAAGCGATCGCCCCAACTAATCCAAATCGATAAACTTACTGGTACACTCGGACGGCTGAACGTGCAGGTATCTCGACGTAACCGCCAGAGAACTATGTCCTAGTGACTTCATCAACAGATCGATTCCCGCACCATTATTTAAACTGTGGCAAGCGTGGGCATGACGCAGCCAGTGAGCCGAAGTATGGGGATTAATCCCTGCTTTCTCTACCGCTTTTTTAATTAACCGATGGATGGCGTGGCGGTCTAAGCGATTGCCAAACCTCGACAAAAACACCGCTTCGGTTTTATCGCTCCTGGGAAGCTGCTTTAATTCCGACCATAGCTGATGAGTTATCAGTAAGGTTCTAGTTTTATGACCTTTGCCAAATATGGTTACGGTTACGCTGTCCTCAGTCGGTTGAAAGTCCGACCAGTTTAAACCCACTAACTCAGATATTCTCAAACCCAGAATATATAGAAGAATGAGTATGGCGCGATTACGCTTCGCGTACCTGCAAGGCAGATCGCGTTGATTGTCAGCAGCCTCAATTAGCTGTTTTACCTCCTTATCTAGCAAGAGCCTTTCATTGAGAGCGTCTTTAGCTTTGGTCGTCTTAATCATCGAGGCGGGATTGGCTGACAAATAGCCAGTTTTGACCCCAAAACTAAACAAAGACTTAATGGCTGCTAGTTTGTTGTTAATGGTATTTTGGCTGAATCCACGAAGCTGAAACGATTCTAACCACAACAAAATATCTTCTAGCTTCACATCATGTAGCTCCTTACCCGCAAAGGTAAGAAATTGCCGAGAGATAGTTACATAAGTCTTTTGAGTGGTCGCAGACTTTTGGGAAATCCACAATCTAATCAATTCCACATCAAGGTTCGCGTCGGTCAACTTCGGGTAGGTATTAATAGTCATCTCACAACAGAATTCGTGTTTTGTTGTGTTGAGTTCATTCAAAAAAAAAACGAACCCAACCTGAATTAAATCGAGCCGACAGTAATTATTAGCTGATGGGAATGGCTCTAATTACCAGTGTTAGTATGCTTGTGGTGACAGCAACCACGATAGGAATGATTAGAGATTTTGCACCCTTTAAGTCGGAAACATCTTTTTGTATCGTTTCTTCGTTGGTAGATACTTTATCGACTGTTTTTTCTACCTGAGACATTCTGGTACTGAGGTTTTCCAGCTTGACGTTGATGGTGGGAATGTCTTGCTGTCTTAGATCTGATACATCACTTTGAAGATTGTCTAGCTTGCTATCTAATTTGTTGAGAATTTCTTTGAGATCTGATTCTATCTGGATGTTGCTCATTGTTATACTTTTATTAGGTTTTAACCATTGGGGAAGCTTCACTAATTTGGTCGTTGGGAAGCTTCCTATCGGAGCGCGTTCCTTAGATGACGTTTCGTCATCAGGGTCGCTCCTCTTTTTAGTTTAATTATCCTATTGTAGAGGACACGGTTGGCGAGGCAACC
>NZ_JRFE01000063.1 GCF_000756305.1 Myxosarcina sp. GI1 | reverse complement strand
CAGTTCGCCGTTTGGCAGCTTGGACGAGAAATTGCTTTTAGCCCACTTGTATTTGTTACCTTCAGTTACTCCATGTAGGCGTAACTGCCAACCGTTCGCTCTACCTTCTTTATCAAAGATGACGCAAGCGTAACCAGTATCTTTAGTGGCGAACTGCCAGCCGCCGTTTACTTTCTTAATTCCTGGTAGGTTGTCTGGTAAGTCAAAGTAATAGGTTTTGTAAGGCTCGATGGTAAAGAACAGACCGTTCTCTATCATTTCATCGGTCAGTCCTCTAGCTTTGAGAGACTGGCGATCGCGTTTGCTCAAACCTACTTTACGAGCTATTTTCCTAATTGCCTTATCTCTACCATCGGCATCTAAGGCGTGTTCGCGTAAAAAGGCGGCTTTATCGCGCTCCTGAGCTTCTCTTAGCTCTTTATTCTGCTCGTACTGTTCGCGATCGAACTCCGTACTGTTATCTGGAATGTGAACGCCCCAAACGCCATTACCCGAAGGTCTAATGTATTTGTAGCCAGCTAAACCAGAATTGCTGTTTATATAACTGTGACAGAGAATTAAATCGCCCTGTGTCGTTCGGCAGTCGCCGCTAATGTCTTTACATAGTGGGCAGGGGTTGCGATGGCTTGTAGGATAAAATCTCGTATTATCTCTTAATCTCATGCTGCCACCTCCTGCATTTTGGAGGTACAGCTATGTCTAAAAGCAATCTCTAGCTGCGGCGATCGCCCTCTGCTCACTAGCTTTGCCAATCGCAAATTTAAATTGCATAAATTTATGCTATTATGGTAACAATTACCATTATTCATCTAACTCTCCTCAAATTAGTGTTGGAGAGTCTCCTGCTGCTTTATGGTAATTTCGAGCTAGTAAAAGTTGGCAATTTTTGGCGATCGCCAGAGCTTTCATCTAGTAGATTTTTCCGCTATCCTTAAGAGTAAGTAATTTAATAATTATGTTGGTTTTGGTTTTCCAACTTGTTTAGAAGGTGACTGGTAATCGCCTTCATAACTCTTTAAGTGGGAAAAACTTCGAGAGCAGACAAGAGACTCTAGAAGGATCTCTTAAAACAAAGCAAGTAGAAAACTAAAACATTTTCTTCTTTGACTATTCCCGAATATTGTTTGACCTACTAGTTTTGCAGATATACTCTACAAAACTAGATTGCGATTATTGTAATTTCTCGACCGTTTTTGGTAAAGACCATTTTTGGTAAAGATATTGCATACAATGCGATCGCTTGCTGTTTTACAGTCTAACGAAAAAAAATAGTAATCTTGTACTTAATTTAGTGCAAACTACTAATGGCTTTGTTTAATCGCAGTATTTAATGATGCGCTAGGAAATGCGATCGCTAGATAATAATTGACAGCTACTTGACGTTAAAAGAAATGGTATTAAAGGTAAAGTGTTATTTCTTCCAGGACAGTCCAGGACGAAAAAAACGACTATTAACCAAGTTTCATTATCCCAACTGCCTTGTGAGAAGATAGGCGATCGCTCATCATAATAAAAATAATTTGCCCCAGAAAAGTGGGGCAGTAGTGGGCGAAAACGTTCGCGATCGCCGATACCCCTCTAACCGAGGAGCAACTAAATAAGTACACCAACAAGGAATTACAGCTAATTGCCGACAGCCTCGAAGTCGAGATTGCAGGCAACAAGAAACGAGACAAGATAGAGGCACTTTTGGCGCGGGGAGTTAGTATCGGCGAGAGCGAAAAAGCGGTCAAACTGAAGAATTAACACCTAATAGGCGTTAGACTAAGCCAGGTTGTCACCAGCCCTACTTAGTCTAACGCCTACCTACTTATTGTTTTCGTTTAATTAGGAGTAACCAGCTCTACTAATTTACTGTCACCGTGTATTTCTCGGATCGCCTGGCACAATCTATTTTTCCAGGTTGAGGGGATTTTAGAATACCATTCTAAAAATTCGCGGTTGTTTTTGGCTGAATTGCAGGTGCGACACATTATTAGCATGTTTTGGGGCGCGTTTGCCAAACCTAAATACTTTGATTTTGGTTGCAGATGGTCGATAGTGGCGGTCGATTCTTGCAAAGATTCGCGACAGAGAGGGCATTTGTAATCAAGTTTTTCTAGCTGCTCCTTGATAACTCTCAAGCCGCCATTTGCCTCCAAACGCCATTTGTTATATCCTTCGGTTACTTTTTCGGTATATTCGATTTTATACAGAAGCTTGGTCTTGTAGTTAAGCAACTTGAAATCTTTTTCTAGTTGCTCGATATCAGCAATTAGTTCTTTTATACTCTCTTTCATATGTTCTTCTCTAGTTTATCTAGCTTAGATTTAATAGAACTAAAAAAGTCTCCTAAAGCGTCAATATTCGACATTAAATCTTGAAAATTATGCGCTTCTGTAAATTTAAAACCAAATTTTTTGTCTATCTCTTTGTCGGTTATTTCTTGATAAAAATCATTGATACTTTTTAAAGTATTAAATATTAATGTCCAGCTTTGTTTACGACGCAAATCTCTACCTTTAACCAAATCCGCTCTTTCTTTTTTTAGTTGCTTAGTAGATTTGGTTTGACTTAGTTGGTATACTTGTTCCTTAATTTCTTTGATTTTCATTCCTTCAGCCTCCAATTATATTTTTTTTACTTGAGACGAGTGTATTTTTAACAACTTTTCTACTATCAAGATGATTTCGCTACGAGAAAGCATATCTTTGACTAGTTGCTGGTGAAAATCATTAAGAACCAAGTTAAATTTAGCAGCATAAGCATTGAATTCTTCCTTTAATTGAGAAATCTGCGTACTCAAATTGTTACTCTTTTCTCGTTCAGCTTCTAGCTCTTCACTTCGAGCAGTTAACTCTATTTCTGCTGCTTTGCGCTGTCTTCCGTAGGAGCGATTGTTATTGGCAAGCCAGTTGTTTTTAGCAACGATTGCCCTAGCAAAAGCCAGTACGGTTTCGTTATTTTCTAGTAAGCTAAGTAATTCTTCGGCTTGTTTTTTAGTCAGAGTATCGGTGATATTTTTATTGATGCCGTAACTCTGTTTCAGGACATCGGTTATGTCTGGTGTTTTTGTTTCTTTAGCCATAATTTACTTATGTAATTACTTATCACTGATATCTCTAGTTAATCAAGCTACTTAGTTGCTACCGATCGCTCGAATTTTACTCTCAATAATTAGTAATCACAAACGATCAAAGCACATATTTATGCTTCGATCCTAAATTATGCAAAATAAAACAATGTATTAAAAGTTTAAAGAAATTGATTCGTTGTATGAATTTTGAATAAAATTAGTTGTCAGACCCAAATTAATTGAAGTCGAAGCGAAATAAGTAAGCGACAATTTATGTAAAAAGTAACAAGTGTTAGCTCTTGTTTTTTTTTTCTTGTTCTTTTTCTTTTTGGTATCGCCTAAAAATAAATTGGGGTCGCTGATGCGAGCGAGAAAATCTTGGGAATTGCCGTTTTGGATTTTGGGTCGCTCTTTTTTGTCTTTCATAAGTTTAAAAGGATATTCTAATTAGTCTAAAGAATTGGGATTTTTAGATACTTTGTCAGCAATCTCACCGTATTTTCCATAAAGTTTTTTAAGTCGGCGGGTAGCTTCAAAATCGCTTAGTTTGTATACTTTTTCTTGAGCGAGCCGTTCGCGGTCGGTAGCAATTGAAAAATCGTTATTTTCTCCATTCTTAATATTTTTTGGATTTTTTCTTCCATTGCCATCTTTGACTTTTTGGCGATCGCTTGAATTATCGGTCTTTTCGGTGTCGTTCACGGCTATCCTCGTTCTTTTATTTAATTTGTTTTAATCAGAACATGACTTTATAAGTATTTTGACTCAATGCCAAATTGTTAGACTTTCAAAATCACTTGGAAATCCCATTTGGCTCAAGTCAATTCTATGTTTGTTAGTCAACGCTAAAAACTCATTTTTCCAATTATTACTTGGATTTATTAAATATAATAAATAGATTAAAATTACAAGTGTATTGTATATTTTACGTCTTTGATTCGGATTGAGACTTTTGACAACAATAGCGGGTCGTTTGTTAGGTAATTTTGGAATAATTGTAAATTCACAATTCCACAATCTATTATGATGAGCGCATTTGTTTCTGACTACTGTTAGATGATGCAGAATCGAGCCAAAATTTTTTTCATCCATGTCATATTCGCGGGCTACTACATTTCTATCCGAACGAAACTTTAGCATTTCAAACCAGTATGAAAGTTGACCGAAAGTCATAATTTCAACTAATGCCCATAGTGGTGGTAAAGTTTCCTCATAGGTATTGGTTAAATGCAATATAAAGCTTTCGTGGCTTTTGGACACGCTCTTTTTGAGGCTGGCTATCGCGTTTTGATGTTTTTTATAATTACTGAAAAGATTACTGTTTAGATGGGCGTGCGCTCCATGTTTTTCGCACAAATAATATGCCCATTTTGCCCGCACCGAAACTTCAATTTGTTCGATAGCATCTAAAATTAGCAAACGTAGTTGGCGATCGAATATGTAAAGGTTGAGAACATCTTCAAAAAAAGTGTTGGGACGAAATTCATTTATCGTAGGACTTTGCTTAAAGGGATACCAATAACCCGACAATCGATAGTAATTTAGATGTCCTAAATAATATTTTGCTCGTTCGCGATCCGAAACAATTAAGCCACGCTTCTCTAGTAATGCTAGTTGTTGTTCTATAGTGAGATGAGGTTTATTAAACTTCATCAAAAGCTTATGCAAAAGAGTAACCCCCCTGGGTGCGCTTCAGTGCTAGGCGTGGGGGGTGTTGTTACAATCATTGTCCCATTTTTTTTTATATTGTCAAGACTTTATACCAGAAACCAGAGATAAAGAATAGCAGTTGTCTGTAACTCCGAGCGAGGGGCGATGGCACTATCAAGCAGATTATTGGGGTTGAGAGCGAACCTGATGAAGCGGTAAGAGAACTAAAACAGCTATTTACACACTGACCGCTTTTTTAGACATTATTTCGGTCACTCCAGGCTGACTTTGCGCTACTAGTAGGACATAGATACATATTTGCGTCTTGATAAATCGACTTTAAAAAATCTTTAGCCATATCGTCGTCATCGATATAGCTAGTTGTCCATTTGTCTAATGCTACGTGCTGATTGATAGTTTTCGCACCACAGTACAATTTACCAGAGGCTAAGACAAAATTATCTAGCTCTGGCTTTGCACCTAAGTTAAATGAGGATATTTCAAGTTCGACAGGAGCTTGACTATGTACAGCCGATACAAAAGAGCTTAAGTGTTCGTAGGAATAAAATGGCCAGTTAATAACTGCAAAAAACACTCCGACTGAAGACATCAGCAGTATTGAAAAAAATAATGTTAGAGACAATCCATAAACTACTATGTCTTTGACGGCTTTGAGAAAACTTTTCATAACAGGGCTTCGGTTTATCTTTTCATAGTTATAATGCCCAAAACCGAGAGCGTAATTAATAACTGCTTGTGGCGATCGCTTACCATCATAAAAATAGAAGATTTCTGTTACTAAACGCAACCTAAGCGATCGAGATCGTTTTCTTTACTAGCTTATCAGGCAAATATGGTAGGCGAATAACTAACTAAAAATCGCTTGTGAAGTACAGATATTTACTTTTCCTAATACCTATTTTTTTATTGAATGTTTTAGAAGTTAATGCCCAACTATCCGATGATTACTACGATCGAGCCTGTAGCTCTCGCGGTTTAAACGAGGAGGATTGTAATTGGTGGAAACAAAGACAACGAGAATACTTAATCGACAAATCAAACAGTGCTGGGCAACAAAAAAAAGTCTATAAAATGCGTTTGAGAGATGCGGCTATAGGTAATGCAAATCAAAACAGTATTTTTTCACCAGGCGATCGCGATCGCGAAGAATGGATAGTTGTTACTGTTATAAACAACCAAACATTTAAAGTACGCCACGCCACGAACATAGAAAACAAATTTTGGGGATTTCGTAAATGGTTCGATCATCCCGCAATAGCCATCAGAGTTTGTGCTTTCGACCAATTCGATCTCAATGACTGCCAAACCGCGCAGGGAGATACAGCGTTGATACCAGAAGGTAAAACTATTCACGATATACAGATTGATTTCAAATATTCAGAGGGAGGTGCAATCTACACTCGTTCCGTTCAAGTTTCTCCAGACGCAAAAGCCGAGTAGTTAATGAAAGCGATCGCATCGTTAATAATTAATTTGCTACTTTTATAACCTTTAGTCTAGATGATATTTTAAAACTATCTTCTGGCTAATTAAATTGTGACAAATAAACAGACTTTTCAAGGTTAAATTAAAAATCAATAAACTGACTACTGCCAGCATCAGGTGATATGTGCAGATATCTTTCGGTAGTAGTTACACTAGCGTGTCCAAGACTTTGTTGTAACAACCTTAAATTACAACCAGCTTCTAAACTATGACTGGCGTGGGAGTGCCGCAACCAATGACTTGAAGCTCTCTCGTCAATATTCGCTCGCTTACACGCTCTTTTTATCATCCGATGCACCACAGACCGCTCCATCTTGTTATCGTTGCGACTAACAAAGACATATTGATTAACGCGGTTGTATTTCTCGAACTCTTTTAGCTGCTGCCATAGCTTATCTGGTATTAAAACAACTCTAGTTTTACTTCCCTTCCCAAAAACGGTAGCCTTACCGCCTTGCCCATGCTTCCTCAAATCGTTCCAGGTTAGATTAATAACTTCCGACACCCGCAACCCACAGCCGTACATCAAACTCAGCATCAGGCGATCGCGTTCGTTCTTCACTCCATACTTAATCAAACCTCTGACATCATTAATCTCTAAAATCCGCTCGGCGATCGTTTCTTTAGCCTTGGGTGTTTTGAGGAAGCTGCCGATGTTATTAGTCAAGTAGCCCGTCTTGGCGCAGAAGCTAAACAGCGACTTAATTACTAGGACTTTATTGGCAATCGTGGTAGGTTTAAATCGGAGCTTCAAGCCGTCGAGCCACTGCTGTAAATCTTCTAACATCACCTCCGCTAACGGTTTATTACCGATAAATTCCAAAAATTTCTCGACGGTGGAGCGATAGCTAACGCTTGTCGTCTCCGATTTATCCCGCAACCAAATTAAAATTATCTGGCGATCGCTGGTTGCATTAGTAATTTTGTTCTGGGTCTTCATCAGTACATAAGTATCGAAAAATGTACATCAATATTGTTAATTTTGTTGCACTTTATTATCCATCAAAATTGGCATAAATAATCTTGACCTTTTATTCTCAAATTGAGAATATAGAAGTATAGCTAGACCGAGTTTATCGATGTGCGCGTCATTAGTCGAAAGATTCTCCGAGATTATTGTCAATCTCATGCCGATGCCTGTGATGCCCTTTACGACTGGTACAGAGTAGCTAGTAAAGCTAAATGGCAGAATTTAACCGAAGTCCAGGCTACTTATAAAACAGCCGAAGCCGTTGGTAACTTTACCGTCTTTAACATCAAAGGCAATCGCTATCGGTTAATTGTCGATATTATTTACGAGCAGCAAAGAATCTATATCAAGTACGTTCTAACTCACGCCGAATACGACAAGGACAGGTGGAAAAATGACCCTTACTATTAATCCTTCAGACTACGCCCAGTTACTAGCTAAATATCAACCCAAAGTCATCGAAACCGAAGCGGAGAACGAGCGCGCTATTGAATTAGCTCAAGAGTTAGAACACAAAGCCAATCGTACTCCAGAAGAAGATGCGATCCTCGAACTATTGATTACTTTAATTGAGAAATTTGAGGAAGAAAATTATCCGATTCCTGAAGGTACACCTCATTCTATGCTGCTGCATCTAATGGAATCCAACGATATCAAACAGGAAAACTTAGTTGGTGTCATCGGTTCGAGAGGGGTTGTTTCGGAAGTAGTTAATGGTAAACGCAGTATTAGCAAAGCTCAGGCAAAAGCTTTAGCTGAATTTTTTTCAGTTGATGCAGGATTGTTTATTTAGAATGGCGATCGCTCGTAATTTTTCTTGAAGAATTTAGTTAGTTCAGTTGTAGGACTCATCAATTACATTAAACTTACGATTGTCAGAAAAAATCTTTGCAATTAGCTAATCTTTAGAGAAAATAGATTGTCATGACTCAAGAAAAATCTTTTATTGGCGGTGCGGTGGATGATGTAGAGTCAGCTTTTACCAAGGGGATTGGAGGAACTCTGTTTGATATTGCTAAGAAAGTAGGTGGTAGTACTTTTCAGGTTCTTAGTGACAAACGTAAAGCTAACCAGGCTTCCAAACAGTATGCAGAGCGCTACCAAAAACGCTATGGTTTGCTCAGGCTGCTGGGAATGCCTCAAGGGGTAGCTCTAGAATCGATTTATACGCCAGTTCGCGTGTTGAATAAATTGAGTATTCGTAACTTTGAAACCCTTCCCGACTTGGAAGAAAGCTATCGCAATAGCCAACTGCGTCGCTTACAAAGAGGAGAATGTCGCAACGAAGACGGTCTGACCGTCGCCCAGCATCATCAATATCTAATGGTTTTGGGCAATCCTGGAGCGGGAAAGTCTACTTTCTTGAGACGCTTGGGGCTAGAGGCTTTTAAAGAAGAAGCGGGAAAATTTCAAGATAAACTAATTCCCGTGCTGTTGGAGTTAAAACAGTTCGATACAGAAAATGACAATTTAATTGCGGCGATCGCCGAAGAGTTTAAACATTTTGGTTTTCCTCCATCGCCAGAATTTGCTACAAAAGCTTTAGAAGCAGGTAAATTATTGGTGTTACTGGATGGCTTAGATGAAGTTCCCAACGAGTTTACCAACTCGGTGATGAATGCGATTGACAATCTGGTTACTTCCTACGAGACAAACCGTTTTGTTGCTTCCTGTCGCATTGCGGCATATCGCAGTAATTTCCAACACGATTTTAAAGTCATCGAGCTAGCCGACTTTGACGACGAACAAATTCGGCAGTTTATTACTAATTGGTTTAGCACCGAACTCGACAAACAGTCTCAAACCGCAGAAAAATGCTGGGAGACTCTCAACCACGAAAGCAATAAGGCAGCTAAAGAATTAGCCCAAACTCCCTTATTGTTGACTTTTCTCTGCTTAGTCTACAATCGCAAACAAAGCTTTCCCCCTACTCGCAGCCGACTTTACAACAAGGCATTGGATATATTACTTGAAGAATGGGCAGCAGAGAAACGGATTCAACAAGAACCGATCCATGAAGGATTGCATACCGATTTAGAAAAGGTGATGCTGGCAGAAATCGCTCATGAGGGTTTTAAAGAAGATCAATTGTTTTCTTGACTACACTAATTGGTCAAATGAATATCAAATTTATGATGTTAACTATGAAGAGCTAATAGATTTATTAGAAAAACTCCAAAAGCAAATACCCGACAGGAAAGAAGGAACAAAAGTCCAACGAACTTTTGCCCAACAAAGCGTTAATACCTGGCTCGATGCTTTCCATTTCAAACCAGAAATGGTCGATCTATCCAAGCAAGAATTAGAAACATTAAATAATTATTTTTATGCCAATCTATTAATGGTGGAATGTAAAAAGGCAGCCGTAAAAGTCTCTAGTAAAACTTGGTCGGAAATTGAATCGCGAATGCTCATGCCTTTTAGAGAAGCTACTTGATACTAACTCAATTCGCACCTTCAGACTTACCACCGATGCGACTACTTTGAAGAAACTTTTCTCGGTCTACCGCCTTTTTTACCATTAGCTCTCGATGCTGCCCGTTTCTTTTCCGATGTAGACTGACCGCCTTTGGCTGCTATCTGTTGCATCCAGACGTTGCTACCAAATATGCCTAACAACAATCCCTGAATACTTAAATCGATGTCTGGCTCATCCCATCGCAATCCTTTACCCGATGGTGTTAATTCGACGGTAGCTAATGTTTCTGCTGGCAGTGCAGCGATCGCTTCTACCGATTCAATTAAAAAAGAGAAGGTAGCACCATTATTGAAGTAAATAATAATCTTACCATCGTCGAATATTACCCTATTAGCTCTCGGTTCTACTGCATCAATTTCTGCGCTTCGGGCGATCGCTGCGTCGATCTGAGCCTCTATCTGCTGGTCGCTTAACTGTGCCATTGTCTCTATGCTCCGTGTATTTGATTCCACGCTTCGATTAGCGTCTGTTGGTTGTCGGCTACTATTCTTATTGCTTTAGCTACTTCCTTTCGCTTCAGGTTATAAAACTCACGTAGTTCGGGTAGCCCACCTGCACCAACAAGATTGATAACGCATTCACCGTCACCTTTAAATACATGAACATGACGAGGTAGATGATCGTTTGACCAGATCCTCACAACATACCCATCAATCCTCAGTACAGTAGCCATTACTATATTTTAAACCTAACTGCTTAGGATTGTATATTATGTCTGTCTGGTGAGAGTCGCGATCGCTGTTCATTACAGCGATCGCGATAACTAAAAAATCAATCTTCTTCGTCAATTAATTTCTCTAGCTTGGTTAACAATGCCTCTAACACTTTTTTTATTTAATGACATTTGATTAAATTCTTTCCTTCAGAAAAGTTCTAATAGCTCTTTCGATAATTTTAGTCTTCATTTGATCGGGCAGCTCTTTATAAAAGTTATAGGTATTTTCTTCCAAGCGAATTGATGTCTGCTTCTTTTTACCTTTTTGTTCCAATTCTGTTAGCTCCATACCCTCTTTATAAGCTTTTATTGCCGCTCGGATAAGATCGGTTACAGAAGTATAAGTAAAATCGCTTGTTGCGTGCATAGCTTCGACCTTGTTTTGCATTGTAGTGTATAGAAGTGTATTGCATTGAATAGTAATAGGGTAAGAGTAAGATTTTGTTTTTTCGTTTGGCGGTTGTTCTACTACTTTTTGACTTCGGGTTGATTTCTGTTTCTCTTTAGCTTTTATATCCATTACTTTAAGCCCAAAATTTTATCAATTTCAGTTAACAATAATTTTGTTTCCTGTCTAGTATTGCGATCTAACTTTCCTTCAAAAAAGTTAGTTGCACTGCCGTTAAGTAACGGAGGATAAACTGCCTTTCGCTCGACCAAACCAGGCAAAATTATTCCGTTCCCTTCTTCGGCTACAATTTTTCGAGCTTCTTCCACTCCTGCTGCTTGTTCCTTAGTTTTAGATAGCATGTTGGGGACAAACGCTACTTTCTCCTGAAGAGTCGCCTTGACGGACAAAAACCAACCAATCACTACTTCTAAGTCCGCTATATGTGGCTTGAATGGAACGATAATTAGATCGGCATTCCTGATGTATTTAATTAAGCTAGATCCGCTCGTCCCTGCCGTATCGACAATGGTTATATTTGCTTGGCTGCTGCTAATTTGTCTTCCCATCTCCGAACATTTGTCTATCCAGGTTTGAGTAGTCTGATTGGGATCTGCATCAACCACTTTTATTTGCCTTCCACAGTAGAGCATCCACTCTGACAGCAACGCTGTAAGTGAACTCTTTCCTACCCCTCCTTTGTCTCCTGATATTGCTATTAACGTATTGCTCATGTTGTAAAGTAATGTATTGAAGTTAAAAGTACAAAAGTTAATTACACCGACATTTTTAGCATTGATTTCGACTACAAACAAAAGTAAATTGAGTTTAATTGTATTGAAATGTAAAGTAATGTACTGTAAAATCTGTTAGCTAAACCTTGCAGCGCTCGCTTCAGTCATGAATCCTTTATTCGCTGCAAACGTTTAGCAGTTTTTAACCGCAGCTACATAACTTAAAAGTTTGAGGATTTTTGTTAGGTTGAAAAAGTACACCTAAGTTGAGGTGTAGCAGAGATCTGAGGCAAGTTAGCAAACAAGCGCGCTAACTTGTTTTCTTTTTAGCTAAATTAAATGGTGTTTCAAATAATCTAGTCTTAATCAGGGCAATAATTTTGGGTCGTTGCATCTAAAAGCAACAAATAAAATTTAGTTTAAAATTGACTTCAATGCAAGAAGACTTAAAGCTACAGTATGTAGACAACTCAAACCGAATTAGTTCTAAGTATTACGCTTCAATCAAGCTAGCTGAAAAACTCAAACTAGATAAAGACGTTCAATTTAAAGTATTTGTTACACCTAAATACCCCGATAAACCTAGTTGGTGTACTGAAGTAATGGTAACAGAAGCCTTTGCAGTTCACTGTGGCATACAGTCACCTCCAGAAGCCAAGGGAAAGGAATCTTACGAAAGCGTTTTATGCCGTAAAACTAAACGTTTTACAGTGTATAGTCACGGGGTAGAATTCGAACTGCTTGCTATTCAGGATACTACTCTAAAAGCCATTCTTTACTTTGTTAAACACTGGGCTAGTAGTGACGCTAAAGTAAAGACAAATCGGGCATGGTATAGATTAGATGGTGCTAGAACAAATAACCGTCATGGTCATCATGCTGCCTATAACGTTTATTTTATGTATTGCCAACAAGCCAACGCCGTAAAAATCGGTATAGCTAGAGATTTAGCTAAAAGATTAGTTAGCTTACAGATTGGCAATCCCTATCTCATCACTCCTCTGGCTTATATTGAATGTCCCAATCAATCTAGTGCAATCGAGCTAGAGCAGCAACTACACCTTAAATTTAAAGAGCTGAGTATAAGAGGAGAATGGTTTGAGTTTGAAGGAGAACTCAAGTCTTATTTAAAGCCTCAATAATTCCGATTTACTTCATCAAAATACAGTCGTATCTGGCGGATAAATTGCCTAAAGCGTCCGTGCGCGCAGCGAGGTTTTGAGTTATCTGTTCTTGGCGAGCGCCCGTACCAAGCGCGATCGCTTTAATTGTTAGAGGTTAAATTTACATTGAGTAGCGCGATCGCTCCTGACACTGCTTTAGTAATTAATTCTGACTGTGCTGTATTGCGCCACAGGGAGGATATTCTGCTTTCACTAATCCCCCAAACAACGAGCATTCGTAAAAAACTTGAGAGATCCTGGTAGGTATAGCGTAAGGACAACTGCCGCAGTTAGTTGTAGTGATAATCGCTTTAAGTTCGGCTGTTTTGGTATCTGTAGCTTGAATTAACTTCATGTTAGAATTTCCTCGTCTTTAATGACGCAATAAGGCGGTACTGCTTTGGTCGGTGGAACCGCCTTTTTGCTTGTCTATATTTGTATTATAAAATGTTGTTTAACAAATGACAAACAAACGTTTAACAAAATAACTTTTGTATAACAGAAATTAAACAAATTGTTTTACAATGTTGTTATACCTAGTTTTTACGTTTGTTAAACAATGAAACCGAAAGCAGTAGGATTAAGAATTTCTCAGGAGCTATGGGAGAAAATATCTTGGTATGGACGAGATAAGTTCCCAAAAGAAAACAGTGAAAGTCAAGAGTTTGATATTACCGCTACTTTAATCGAGTTAATTAATAAGGGATTGGGAAATGACAACACCGAATCTTTTAAACCACAAGATGTAGAACAAATTGTCGAACATAAGTTTAACGAGCGGTTTAACAATTTGTTGAACGATGATGATTTTATTAAAGCGATCGCGTCAAAGTCGCTAGCCTAGAAGCGACTAGGCAAGAACAACAAACATCGCTAACCAATATCAATAATGACAACACAGAGTCAGCAGCGATCGCACCAGGAAAAAACTCTCAGACACAAACCGATAATACAGAAAGTGATAGTAACGTAACTAAGGGTAAAACGAACGACACTACCGCTTTGCCCAGCACAATCATGCCTGAGAACAAATCTTTAGAAACTAACCCCTCCGAAATAGAGCCACAAGCCACTGAAACACAATTAAACGATGAATCTATCTTGCAAAGTATAAAAGCCGATAGAGCGCAAAATAAGCCCGATTTTGAAGATAAAATGCTTTATGGTAAATATAATTTTGCGATCGCTGCTGATAAAGCTGAAGAAATATTTAGCGGAGAGGCAATAAAAAGAGCCGTAGCACGAGGATTGACGATAAAAGATTCGCAAACAAAACAACCTCAAGTTCCGTTGCCTAAAGAAGCTTTTAGGAAAAGAGTAAGTAATACCAACAAAAAAGGTAAAGACTGCTATGGCATCAGAAAATCCATTAAAGATGATGTTTACATCGATACTTGGATTGACAAAAATAATTAGACGGCAACTGACACCTAAAAACTAATTCCCGTTCTGGCTTAAATCTACGACGGCGATCGCCCAAAGGACAGATAAGATTGGCGATCGCGTTTTCGAGAGAGTATACAGAATTTGGGGGAAGCGAGCCAACTTTCATATCTGCAATCGCAACTAATAATTATGTACTATTCTGGCGTTTGCACCTTTTAGCTTGTCGAACTACTAGAGCCAGATTAAACTATCGTTACATGCCTTACGGTTGACGTTATGACTATTTCTTTAAAAGATTGGCTTTTATTAATCGAGCATTATGGCAGCGTAGCCGCAGCAGCGCGATCGCAAAACATTACCAGGCAGAGCTTAAGCGAAAAATTTAATAAATTACCCGATGACAATCCTTTAAAAATAGAGTATCAGAAGCTTGCAAAATCTAAAGGTGGTAGACCTAAAAAATATCCCGACAAAAAGACAGGTGATCGTATCCGCCAACGGCGTTACAGATTAAGAAAGCGTAAAGCTCAATAAAATTTTCGTAAAATACCTGCTAGTTACCGTAACAAAAGTTATATTGTATATAGCCGATGGGGTTTGCCTCTTAAAGCGTTGGCAAGCTCTCCAGCCATCGCCCCAGCGCAACCTGGAAGCTCTACCCCTAACGGGATGAGGAGGGAGATACGACAGTACGCTCGAAGTGAAGCCTGTAGTATTTGATGACGAGAGCAATCGAACATCAACGAGATGCGACAGGGTTTTTAACCCGCCACGCACAACCGCTACTCTTTTCAGGAGGTTTTTCTCATGTTCGCTATTTATTTACAAACCATTCAAACTCTCGGCTATCCCCAAGAATTTAACGCTACCGACGATCTTTGGGATTGCGGGATCGATGAACTCGCAGGATTTATCGCTCAAACCGACAGCGAGAGCGATATGCTCGGCTTTTTTGCTAAATGCGATCGCCTCGATTGGGAATTAATTCAACTATTTTCTAATAACAATATTTAACTTGATTACCGCTACAGATTATGGAAAACACTATATTTACTATTATTTTATATTTACTGCCCGTATTCTTCTTTTACTGCCCAATAATTAAAGGAATCAAAGCAGCTTGCGATCGCCGCCAACGCCTCAACTCGATTCCATTTGCCACTAAAAAAGAGTTGCTCGCTTTAGCTCAAGAATACGGTATCCAAGGCGTAAATAGGCTGAAGAAATACGATCTGCAAAACGTATTGATAGCCAAGCTTTGTTAGCTACCGAGACAGTTAGCACAGACGGGCGATCGCTCTTACTTCTCTTGCGGTACGGTTTCCACCTTCCAGGTTAATTTCAAGGGTGATGCGGCGAACCATTTTGTAGCTCCTTGGTTTCTAATTCTTTAATGGTGGGCGTGACAATAATTCGTTTAGATTTATAGTTTCCAACTCATCTAAAGCTTGCTTTAACTGTTTAAGCTCTTGCCTCGACCGCTTTCGGGCTTCAATAAATTCTCGCGATCTAAATCCATGTTTTACGGCATTAAGCGACGATACTTGTTTACCCTGTGGTGTATTAGGACCCGTGCTATATCTCCAGGGGTTCAGGCACAAACACCTCTGTCTCTGCGCTTGGCGCGATTTTTCCGTCCAGCGTGGCATTTTTTGATTCTCCTAAAGATAGTTGATTTAATTGATTCTTGACAAAAGTAGTACGTTTAGGGTGCTTGATATCGGCTAGAACCTTCAGCGTTTTGCGAGATTGTTCGAGCGATCGCAAGCCCAGACCGAGTAGCTTAGGTGCTAAATCGGGGGCGCACTGCATTATGCGCGCATCCATTATTAGGACATACCCTTTGGTGGTAAACTGCTCCCCTAAAGCCGAAAGTAGTTGAGCCTGCGCCCAAAGCATCATCTCTACGTCTTGCAAGTTGCTCTGCTTGATTTGTTGCAACCCCGCTTTTAACTCGGCGGCTATTTCCTCGGCTTTCGAGGAGCCATCGAAGATCAATTCCATGCTCTTGGCAGTGCGAGAGATCGTGTCGGCTACCTTGGATTTTTTTTTCATGATTGTTCAGTTTGTTTGTCGCTATACCGACGAAAGTTTTTGATTTTTTGCTATTTCAATTATTCCCATGATGATTTTTCAATAGTTTCAGGCAGCAATTTACATTGCTGCCTGTTAACCCGTCCCGATTCGTCCCGCTTGTTTTTTGACCGTTGGCTTACCGCAGAGCGAAACTGGTGTTTTAAAAGCAACTATGTTTGTCGTTTGGGAGAGGATAGCCGCGATCGCTTATCGTTACTGACAAGCGATCGCCTTACTACTCCAGCTAAAAAAATCGCAGCTAAAGAAACATCTACTGCGGCAACCTATACCCTCTAAAATGAGCCATAAGCAACTGAAAAACAAATTAACGCTACCTTTACCCTCAATCGCAATCTAAAGCCAATACGGGCAAAATAAAGCCGCTTTAGCGATCGCGGCTGCGGAACATTTTTAAGTAGCAATAAAAATAATCGCCAATTGCTCTTGGCTACCAAAATTGAATTTAAAATTTTTCTCCTCAGTAGTTATTTATTAATGTTCTTTTTATATATAAGATAGCTTTGAGCATTTTACTCACACCGCTTTGAGCAATTTACTCAAAGCGCAAATTAAGCGGTTTTAAGATTGGCATTGTTGCCAAACAGCGGGCGATCGCCTGATTGCCACTTAAGTAAATGTTTTTTCATTTCCGTTTTTTCATAAAAGTTGCTAATTCTTCGGTTAAAGTTGGCAAATTCAACCTCCTAAAATACAGATTATCGGAGCTTTCCGACGTAGCAATGATAAAACGCTGTCTTAAAAAATCTGTATTTTTAAACTGTCGCCTTAAAACAAACCAACAGTTATCGGGTTTTCTAAGGTAATGAAGCTCACACCCAACATAGAATAAATTTTCGTTTACAAACCCCCTGTCTTGGCAATCAATCTCTTCATCTTCAGTAAAAAAAAACACAAACGCTCCCTTTTCTTTAGTACGTCGAATCAAATCAGCAAGTTCCATAACCTTTTTAGGGATTTTGCCGAAATTTGGCTCTAGTTTCTTTCTTCTTTTCGCTTCGCCCATAAGTACCTCCGTAATTATTTTTTTGAAACGCGATCGCGTCAAACTTAGTGTCAGTAGCAATTGCCACCAAACCAAAATTGTTGGTTATGCCGACGCTTTACGCTGTTGATTCTCGATCGCCCATCTCTGTATTTGTCGCCGCTTACTTAACGACAATTGTTTAGCGGCACGATTTAGCCTTTTGCTGGTAAACTCTGGTATCGTCTGAAGCTCGGCTAGTGCTTTAGCATCCTCTAACATCGACAGCATCCAGGTGAGATCGGCGATCGATTCGGGACTATCCAAAGTGGTTTGTAATTGGTTTGTAATGTGCATGTTGATAGGTAAATTAGCTAATGTTCGATCGCTGGTTGAGAGGTTGCAGATGGCACTATTATTTATATAATTTTGATGGTAATCTGCAACCACATCTAAACTATGTATAGCAGTAGTTTGAGCGATTTCTTGACCGCGATTTTTAAACTGAGTATTTTGAGAGAAATTTTGCTCTCCTACTACCCACTCAAGCGGCTCTTTTTTGCTCTGAATTTTCTGAGCGTACTTCAACTTAATGGCTTTAAAAATGGCTAGCCTCTCCTGAGTAAAAAGATGTTCGCGGTCGATAAAATAAATCGAACCTACCTTGCCCTCTTGCTTAACTTTTCGCGATCGCACACTTATTCCAACAGAGCGCAGTAATCTATTAACAAACTTAATCGGGTCTTTGCCAGGCATTCCCAACACATCTTTGTTTTTGCGCCGTCGGCATTTGTTTATGATTGCTATTACTTCTGGCGAGTTAGCTTGAAAGGTGAAGTCGGGGTCGGCGATCGCTTTCTGGTAAAAATTGTGTATGCCGACATCTCTTAGTGCCTTGACTTTGAGATAATTCTGTCGGAGCTTCCAGGGTGCGGCAATCTTACCTCGATTAAATATGCTGTTATATTTTAAAAGCGATAATTGTTTGGCAAGGTCGGGATTGTCTAGCAGATAGTAAAGCTCGGTCTGCTTGATTAGGTTTGGCTTATCGTACTTCACCAGCTTGATAAACTCAGGACTCCAGACGGGATCTCGATTGATATCGGGAAGCTGTGAGACTAAGATCGCTTTCGTTACCGCGCAGCGAGTTTCCCAACTACTATCAAAGTTAAGTTTGACTTGCTCTTGACCGATATAGCGATCGCTGGCGGTGTAAATATCGTTAGCGTTTTGCTGTTTGACTTCGGTTTTAGCCTCTTTTTCCTGAAGTGCGATCGCTTTTCTGTTATCTAACGATTTTAAGGTTACAGCTTCGACGGGATAACCATTGTCTGTTAGCTGTCGCTCCAGACATTCTCGGTAGTTGCTAAATTCGTGGTTGCGAATTGCAGTACAGGTATCGGCTGCGGTCGTGTAGGGGTCGAGGTTAGAAGAATGTATCTCTTGGATTTGAGAGATTATCTGTTCTTTAGAAAGGTTGACTCCATCTTCAATTACTAAGTGCAACTCCGCCATCAGCGATCGCGCTCTATCTGCTTGAATGCTCTCAAGATTAGAAGGACGGCGTTTGACTTCTTCGGACAGAATAAACCTTTTACACCAAACGTACTTAGGCACGTTAATATCGCGAATCCGCCCTAACATCTGAATACAGCTATCTATATCTAATCGCCCAAAGAAAAATGCAAAATGCTCGGTAAAATAACTCTTAGTTGGAATATCTAAACCCGATTCGGCACTAGGCGAATAAATAACGTATTCTGGTTTATTCTCTTTAATCCAGCGATCGGGATTTTTGAAAAAATCTTTAACTTGCTTGTCGGAAACAGTCTTAGAATCTACTCTAATACCGCGTCTTCCTTGTTTAACTAATAAATTCTCGATCGCTTCACAGAATGCCTGAGAGTCGCTACAAATAGCAGGGCAAACGCTATTATTTAAAAGTTTCTCTAGCCAAGGCGTATTGTCATTAGCTCTTAGCTTTTCGTCAAGATCGATTGTCCCTTGAAGTAAATAGATTTGAGCTTTGTCGCCCTGGTAGATATTTTCGATGGTGACTATCTGTTTGGGGGGACATAGTTCTTTAAAGAATTTAACCGCCCAATCTTGCACAAACCCATCGAGACAAATTAAGCGATCGCAGCGTCTAACCATTTCGGTAAACAAATCTTTTACTCGTTCAAAATCTCTAATAGTTTTAGAAAACAATAGATGCTTGAGTACCGAAACAATCTCATCAATTACTATTATTTTGCCGTCAAACTGTTCTGGTTTGTAGTAAGGCAAACTATCGACACAGTTAGATACGTTAATTGTCGGATCGGCTAAATTAAAACTTTCAAGGTCTTTATCATTTTGCAGATGATAGAAGCCGAGTTTTTTAGCTTTTTCATTAAATTGTAGTAATAAAGTATTACGATATCCTAAACTAATAATTCCTTTCTCTTCTAGCTGTTTTAAGAGCTTAATTAACAGCGTAGTTTTACCTGTTCCCAATCCCGACTTGATAAAGGTAATAGTATTTTTCTGAGGTAAACCAAATTCGACAAATTGCTTCTCGATCTTTATCTGTGGCGTGAATTTTTTGTAGGTTTTCCAACCGTCCCATTGCTTTTTCACCCACTGTTTTTTCTTGGCTAAAGCGAAAAATTGTTCTGGGTTTAAATATTCAGCTTGAGAAAAAGTTTGCGAATCAATTTCATCAATATCCTGGTGTTCGCGTTTGCTAACTTGTCCCCACCACAAAAAGTAAATTGGTAGCTCGAACGGTTCTAGATGTTCTACCAATCGTCGCCAACGGAGCATTACCTGAGTGTTAATAACATCACCAGCATCGGGAACTATGGCAAACTTATCGTGACCTTTTACTATTTCGGCTAGCTGTTCGGGGCTACCTCTAAAGTGACCGCC
>NZ_JRFE01000062.1 GCF_000756305.1 Myxosarcina sp. GI1 | reverse complement strand
CTTTCGTCGGTATAGCGACAAACAAACTGAACAATCATGAAAAAAAAATCCAAGGTAGCCGACACGATCTCTCGCACTGCCAAGAGCATGGAATTGATTTTTGATGACTCCTTAAAAGCTGAAGAAATTGCCGCCGAGTTAAAAACGGGGTTACAACAAATTAAACAAAGCAATCTACAAGATGTAGAGACGATGCTTTATAGTCAGGCTCAAATTCTTTCGGCTTTAGGAGAGCAGCTTGCCACCAAAGGGTATTTTTTAATAATAGATCCGCGCATAACGCAGCGTGTTCCTAATTTGCCCGTCAACCTAATTAATCTGGGGCTGCGATCGCTAGAACAATCTCGCAAAACGCTAAAGGTTCTAGCCGATATCAAACACCCCAAGCGTACTACTTTTGTCAAAAATCAATTAAATCAACTAGCTTTAGGAGAATCAAAAAATGCCCCGCTGGACGGAAGAATCGCGCCAGGAACAGAGACAGAGGTGTTTGCGCCAGAAGCCCTGGAGATACAGCACGGGGCCTAGTACGCCACAGGGTAAAGAAGTATCGTCGCTTAATGCCCTAAAACACGGATTTAGATCGCGAGAATTTGTTGAAACTCGAAAGCGATCGCGGCAAGAACTCAAACAGTTAAACCAAGCTTTAACCGCGCTGGAAAACATTAATATAAACGAATTATTATCATGCCCACCATTAAACAACTAGAAACTAAAATTGCCGACCATCGAGCTAAGATCGCTCTTCTTGAAGAGCGTCTTACCCAAGTTACAAATGATGTGCCACCAGTGCCACCTCTCGACCTCGAACCCGAAAAGCGGATCGCGGCTCTAAAAGCCTACCATACCAAAGAAGCAGACCGCGAAATCGATCTGAAATCGACGCAGCAGGTATTAGAGGAAATGCGATCGCAGCTATCGGTCTGCAATGAAGATCTGGGTCGCGAACGAGCCAAAAGAGCGATCGCGCCAATTCGCCAGCAAGCAGAAACAGTAAACCAGAAGCGAGAAGAATTGATGGAGGCGATCGAAAAACTGAGGAAAATGGGTAAAGATGCCAATTCCGATTACAAGCGATCGTTTAACAGGCTGTTGCTGAACGATCTCTGGGGTCACGAGCAGTACTTGCCTTATGCTGCCGCCCTCGAATCAGCGGTTTATCTTACCGAAATAAAGGAAAAGCGTTATTACCCAAACCAAGAAGCTACAAATAAGCGATCTCTATAAAAGGTCAGTTATTTGTAGAAAGTGTCCTCAATTGAAGTCACTAACTGGTTAAAACAAACTACAAGTGCTAACTTAAACTGATTACCCAAAATGCCCGCACGAAGAATCACGCTAGAAATCAACTTAGAAGGTGGCTCCCGTACCGCAGGAGAAGTAAGAGCGATCGCCGATCGCTTCGAGCGGCTTCAAGAACAGATGAGGCAGGTGGAAGAGGTTGCTTCAGCTCTCAATGCCAATATCGATGATGTGGACACCTTGATCAACGCATTAGGTATTTCAGCAGAACAGGCACGAGAGGCGATCGCTGGACTGCGGCAGGAACAGCAGGGATTGAGAGAAGTTGGTTCTACTCTTCGTGAACTCGATCTTACGGAAACTCAGAATAATGTGTTGGCTTCAATTCTAGGTAATCCCGATGATATTGGGCGGTACATTCAGGCTTTAAACGGTCTTAGCGAGTCTTTAGATGATGTATTTGAGGTTGCCAGACTTACTGGCTCTAACGTCGCTGAAGCCGAGGAGTATATCGAACAGTTGGGGCTTACCGCTCAGGAAACTGCTGCGGCATTAAGGAGGGTTAGAGCGGGTGAAACGGTAGGAGCCGATCGCGATACCCAAAGACGGAATTTACAACAGGGCGGATTGGATGTTGAAGATCGCCAGCTAGATTTGCTGCTCGATCGCGGCAACCGAGGTTTAGAGCAAGCCAATCGCGGGGCGGCAGATTTATTTCGGAATCTGTCGGGCTTGGCGTTTGGCTTCAATCAACTACTTTTTGCCGTACAGACTTTTGCCACAGCAGGGGGTGATGCTTTCAACGATCTTATTCTCGCCAACGAACGCCTGCGGGCAGATGTGCTTAATACGCAAAGCACTCTGAGTGCGACTTTGAATGTCTATCGTGGCGAAGAGTTAATCGAAGATCCAACTGAAGCAATTTTGGCTTTAGAAGGTCCAGTCCGTGAAGCGATCGAGCGGGTACGAAAAGATACGCTCGATCTTGTAGGTGTCACCAGTTCAGAGGTATTAGAAATTTTTGGGATACTGAATACCGCAGCAACCGAAATTACCAACCAATCAGCAGAGTTTCCTAACAACATTGATGCGGCGGTAAAGCTTACTAAATCGTTCACATCAGCGTTGGGGGTCGCCCAAATTCCAATCGCGGCCGCTAAGCAGGAAATTATAAGTATACTTTCAGCCCAGAAGGACAACAACAGTATACTCGCGACTCGCCTGGGACTGAGCAATGAACAGCTTCGAGCGTGGAAGGCTCAAGGGGTTTTAGTCGATGAGTTGCAGAAAAAGCTCACCCCCTTCGTAATTGCGAATCAGATGAATGCCCGTAGTATTGAGGGAATCACGAGTAATCTAAGGGATATTTACGAGATCGTGGCCAGAGAGAGCGCGGAGGAACTCTATAGCGGAATCGTAGACCAGCTACAGAGATTATACGACTTCGTTCAAAACAACCAAGAGGCGATCGCCAACAATGTAGACGAGGCGGTTGAATTTTTAAGGCAGCTCCTAACCACAATTTTAGAAGGGCTTGAAGGCATAATTCAAAAGCTCACGCCGACGATCGCGACCTTGGGAGAAACCCTAAAAATGGCAGCCGCCGAGGGAGGTGAGATTTTACTTAGAGTAGTCGAAGATTTATTTCAAATAACCAACGAGTTTCTAGTTCTGCTTCAGCCCCTGTTAAACCTATTAAATCAAACGTTACAGGTTCTCAACGATACGGGGTTGACTGAAATTGTGGTGCAGGTAGGAGCTTTATCGGCAGCTTTGGCGTTGCTGGGTCCGCTATTGAATAAAGGGGTTTTAGTTCCTCTAGCAAATCTATCGACAACGATAACCGCTAAGTTTATACCTGCGCTGACGACAGGAACCCTGAGCTTAGGTACCATGAAAGCCTCTTTAGTTGCTTTCGCTGCTACTGCCAAAGCTTCCTTAACTACCTTTGCCGCAACCTTAGCCCCCGTACTACCAGCAATTGCGGCACTTGGAGTCGGTATTGCGGGAGTTCAGTCGATTAAGCTAAAGCTTGGCAATGATGCGATCGATGCTTATGCTAAGAGTGTCAAAACCGCAGGTGACGAAAGTTTCAACTACGCAGTAAAACTCAAAGAGTTAAACGATCTAGAGGCTGAAAATGGCAAGTTAACCGAAGAACAGCGCAAGCAGAAGGAAAATCTGGTCGATATTAGCCAACAGCTAATCGAGCAAAATGAAAAACAAATTGCCGAACTCAAGCAGGCAGCAACTCAAAACAAATCTCAAGCTAATTCTTATAACGCTCTCATCCAGCAGCTTGAAATCAGCAATAATGCTCTAGCAAAACAAGCTGGGTTGTTAGATGAAAATTCCGATGCCGTTACCACTCAAGGCAAGGCTTTAAAAAATTTAGGACCTGCATACGACCAGATCCGCCGTCGCATCGAGAGCAATTTAGATGTGGTGCGTCGGGGCAGGGGGGAAACAGAGGAAGTTTCCAATCAGGCAAAACAGGCAGTATCCGACATCCAGCAATTAGTAGAAGCAGGAGCCATCTCGATCGCCGACGCTCTAGTCCAACTAAGAGAGATAAACGATGCCTTTCTCAACGACGAAGCCAGACTAGCTGCCCAAAAAGCCATATTTTCGGCATTGGAAGCCCAGATCGAACGCACCAACCAGGTTCTCAAACAGGCAGAAACCGAAAGGCTAATCGATCTTCAGAAGTTACTCAACCAACAGTTAATCACCGAAGGTGAATATAATAAACGGCGATCGCAACTGACTACCGAAAGAATTAAGCAGGAGTTGACGGCGGAAAAAGAACGGTTAAATCAAATCGAATTGCTATATGACCTTACTGAAGAAGAGAAGCAGGAAGAACGTAGAAAAGCGATTGCCCGCACCACCGAACTACAGTTAGAGTTATTACAGCAGGAGCGAGCCGAGAGGGAGGCGATCGTCGCTCTGGTACGGGATCAGCAGGAACGGCAATTAGGGGCGGTAAGAAGGGAGACTAATCTCAGGGTTTCGGCTCAAAGAGAAGAAAAAGAGGCGATCGCCGAAACTAACCGCGAACTGGAGCGGCAAATAACGGCACAAGAAGTCATTATTCGCAACTTAGAAACTCAAACTAGATTGATAAATTCTTACGCCGAGGTGGAAGCTGCCAGACGCAATCTGGTGGAGGTGGAAAACGACGTGGAAACCCAGAGGATAACTCGGATTTTGGAGTTGAGAAAACTAATTAATTCTGGGGAATTAAAGACCCGCGAGGAGCGCAAAGAGGCATTGTTAGAGCTTCAGCGTTTGGATGGACTCAATCGCCGTGCCACAATCGATTACCAACGGCGACTAGAGCAACTAGAAGAAGAAAGATTTAAACGTCGTATCGAGGCGCAGCAGGCAGAACAAGAACTGGCGAGAAAATTGCTAGCGATCGAGATTCAACGGAATCAGACAGCGGCGGAACGGAGTTATCTGGAGGCACGTATGGAACTCGGTCGCGCTCGTCAGGCTGAAGTTGATGCGCGCTCGACGGCACAGCAAGCATACCAACCTATTCGTGAGGCTGAAGCGGCATTGGAAGTTGCTAGGGCAGCAGGGGATAAGGAGGCGATCGCTAATGCCGAGGCTGATTTAAAACTAGCTCAACAGGATTATCAGATTGCAGTTGACAATATAAAATTAAGTCTTGAAGCTATTTCCTTAGCTAGAGAAAGTGTAACTGAATCTAAAAGACAATTAGATTTACAGGAGCAGTTCGCTGATAATCAAAAAGAAGTGTTAAATCTTCAGCAACAAGCCTCAGATGTTCAGTTAGAACAAGAGGCGCGGGCTAAAGGCATGGCTGACGAACTAGAACGCAGCGTTAAAGCTGCCCTCAGACTTTCTTCTGCTCTCAAATCCGTACCGATCGCCGCTCAATTAGCAGGCGGTACGGGTATAGTCGAGCTTCAACAAAGATTTAAGGGCGGAGAGATGCTAGCGGGGCAACCTTACTTGGTTGGAGAGGATCGTCAGGGTAATTTTATTCCAGGTGTCTCCGAGATTGTTGTACCTAATATTAATTCTTATGCCATAGCGGCTGATAAAGCGAGAGAAATATTTGAGGCTGGTCAACAACAGCGTATAACTAATAACTCTTACATTTCCGCACCCATACTTAACAGCAATAGACAGTTATTAGATGCTATTAATGGCTTGAGACAGGACATTAAGAACTCAAAACCTGGTACGGTAAATAAGATTGAAGGGATTCAATTTGTTAACAATTTGACCAGAGCAGATAACAAAGCCGAGGCGATGCGCTTTGCTAGAGATCTGGCAGACACTTTAGAGCAAACATTAAGGGAGAACTTCTGATCTGACTTCATCAAAATTAAATTTTATGGCAATGTTGTCATTCCAGCGATCGGGAAGTTCATTTTCAAAGAAAAAATGCTCGAAATCGTATTTTTCACCCGATCTTATCGTTCGATAGATATTAACATATCCATAGGTAACTGTGCGATCGCCATCTTTAACTAGATATTTAAGAGTAGCTACAAAATAATCTTGGTTTGCCTGGTTAATTATAGATCCATAAGCATAAAATTTACTATCATTAAAGTTGTGCGGGCTATATTTATTGTAAAAATCTCGCGTTATTTTTTGATTTTCAATAGATAACCCAGGATATGGACTTGTTTTTTGCGGGTTTTGTTGAGTTTTTTTTAAACGGTTGTTTCTAGACAAGTCAATACATTGCCCATCACGTATAGTATACATTTCATAAGGACAGGCAATTGCTTTTAGCGGCAAACTAACAAAAGAAATAAAAATTAAATTAATAGATAATATATATTTAAGCATTAAAAATATAAAGCTAAATTCTATCGCCAACTTAGCAATCAAAAGAATACATTGGCGCGATCGCGATCGCCTGTCTAGACTAACTGTCTCGGTAGCTAACAAAGCTTGGTTATCAATACGTTTTGCAGATCGTATTTTTTCAGCCTGTTTACCCCTTGGATGCCGTATTCTTGAGCTAATGCGAGCAACTCTTTTTTAGTGGCAAATGGAATTGAATTGATGCGACGGTGGCGATCGCAAACTGCTTTTATTTCTTTAACTATTGGGCAGTAAAAAAAGAATACGGGCAGTAAATATAAAATGATAGTGAATATAGTGTTTTCCATAGTCTGTAGCGGTAATCAAGTTAAATATTGTTATTAGAAAATAGTTGAATTAATTCCCAATCGAGGCGATCCAGTCCGCACCAGAGGCGATAAAAATTGTCAGCCGCGAGCGATCCTCAATAAAGGAGTTGAGTATAGTTGCGATATATGCTCGATAGATGCGCGAACTGTTGAAAAGGCGATTAACATAATTTCTCTTAATGCAGCGATGATGTTGTAGAGATTGCGCTGGGTCTATCGCCGACGCTTTAAAGGCAAGCTTTATCGGCTATATATACAATATAATTTTTGTCGTTTTAACTTTCAGGTATTTTGTAGAAACTTTATCGAGCTTTACGCTTTCTTCGTCTATACTTCCGTTGATGGATGCGATCGCCCGTTTGTTGGTCGGGATATTTCTTAGGTCTAGGCGAAGTCTACTGCCTTTTAAATGCTGGCTCGTTTCCCTTCAAATTCTGTATACTCTCTCGAAGACGCGATCGCCAATCTTATCTGTCTTTTGGGCGATCGCTGATTTTGTCTACCCAAGTACAAAAAGATTGAGCGGCAATGTCGTACTACACTTACATACAACTCGATCGATCGCTGTGTTGCTATCAAAATAAACATTTAAATCGCGATCGAGTTCTGAGTATCTATCTTGAGACAGATAAATGGAGTAATTAGCAGTATTACATTTATTTAAAACAGTCGTTTTAGTTTTAATGAATCAGTCTGACGAAAACGCAAGTAATACTCCTCGCAAGTTAGTCGAGCAATTAAAAACCAAATGGGTAAAGAACCCCACCTGGATTTTAGAAAATACTGAGGGGTACGAGTCTTACTATCACGAACTTTTAGAATATAGATTGAGAATTGAAGCACAAGCCGATGCTTTGTTGCTAAAAGAGCAGATAGAAACAGCCAAAACTTTAGATTTGACGCTCGAAGACGCTGTCGTTTACATAGAGGAGTCCGAAAAGTACCACAGCAATAAGGGCAAGGCGAAGCAAATGCTGGCAAATTTACTTGATTCCAGCCGCAACGTAAAGTCAGTCTATGAGATAGAAGAATTTGTAGACGTGTTATTCGCAGCAATAGATTCACGTACAAGATGCTTAAAGATGTCCGATGCTGATATTGATGAAATGGAAGTTTGACGTGGTTCTGGGGCGATTATGCACAAGATAGGCGATCGACTAAAATTAGCGGCTGCTCTGTTTTTGATTGGCGATCGCGCTGGCTATTCTCGCCTCAACATCTTCGTTAAATTGCTTTAGACGCCTGCTTAACTGCTCTTGAGTTACGAAGTTGTCTTGGTCTATATCGAGAGCAGACGCATTTGCAGTACCATGAAAAATCAATTTCCCCTGGCGATCGCAAGCTTCAACATATTTGGTTATGGCTTGAGCAAAGCTAACCCCTGCCCTATCACAGTGTTTTCGTAAAGACTCTTTAATTTTTGGCTCGACACTTAGATTTAACTGAACCCTGTCGGGGCTTGGCATAATGCTAACTCTAGGACTAGGACTAAATATAGTATAGCTATGGGGTTGTGAAAATGTCATAAAGCTTGACTGAATAATGCTTATAGGACTATATATAGTCCTATACTATACATATAGACATGGTTAGGGCGGCTACCTACCGACCAAAGCAGAAGCCGCCCAACGAGTCTCTTTTACACTCACCGAAATTATAACAATGAACACCAAAACACCCGAACTCAAAGCGATCGGCTCTGCCGCTTCGCTTCGCGAAATCGCCGCTACAACCAACTGTGGTAGTTGTCCTTACGCTATACCCACCAAGATCTCTCAAGTTTTTTACGAATGCTCGCTATTTGGGGGATTAGTCAAAGCAGAACATCCTCCCTGTGGTGCAATACAGCACAGTCAGAATTAATTACTAAAGCAGGGGCAACCCTGCTCGCTTCACTATCACTATCAAAGCGCGGTTTTCACCTAAGCAAGCAATAGCAGCGATCGCTTGATTTAGCGATCGCTGATAAACATAAATAATTTTTACTAATTGGACGAAAACTTAAGTTCGGTCTAAATTACTTTTAGAGAAAACATAATTATCCAGATGAGCAAAATTATCGCCATTGCCAATCAAAAAGGCGGAACGGGTAAAACTACTACCAGCGTTCATCTTGCTTACTGGCTATCGCAACAGAATAGGGTTTTAGTCGTCGATGCTGACGCTCAACAAAGCGGCACTACTTGGCTTGAATACTTACATTTGCCTTGTGAAATTATTAACGATCCTGATGAGCTATTTGACCGACTTCCCCAGCTAAAAGAACAATATGATTTTGTAGTGGTTGACGGTCCCGCGAGCCTTAGCGAAACTACTCGCGTTATTCTTACTCGTGCCGATCTAACTTTAGTTCCTTGCAAACCAGCAGGGTTAGATATGCACAGTAGCAATCGCGTAATTAGATTGATTCGACAGGCTAGGGATTTGCGAGGAGGACTGCCGCACGCAGCTTTGTTTCTCAATCAAGCCAAAAGAGGAACGGTTTTACTGCGTGAAGCTAGAGCAGCTTTAGCTGATAGTGAAATCACCTTACTCGATGCAGTTATTTATGACCGACAAGCTATTACAGATGCCCCCAGCCAAGGTCAAGTTGTGTGGCAAATGAGCAGTGCTGCTGCCAAACAAGCAGCAACGGAATTTACTCAACTTTTTGAAGAAGCTTGGGAGAAATTAAGTGATGACAGAGCCGAATAAAAATACAAAAAGAGAGTCTTCCGTAGGTCAAAAGCGCGACGATGAAGGGTTGAAAAAGTTTTTTGCCAACCAAAAAGAGGAGCGATCGCAGATGGTTTCTCTAACTACGATTAAACTACCCGACTATCAACCCCGACAGTATTTTGATGAAATAAAATTAAAGGAGTTGGCGCGAACAATTGAAAAACACGGAATTATAGAACCCTTATTGGTACGTAACCTGCCTAAAGCCAATCAATATGAATTGGTAGCAGGAGGAAGACGCTATCGTGCGGCTCAAATAGCAAGAGTAAACGAAGTTCCAGTAATTATCAAAAAATTAAGCGACGAAGAGGCTTTAGAAATTGCTATCGTAGAGAACCTACAGCGGGAAGATTTAAATCCGATCGAGGAAACCGAAAGTATTTTACAACTATTGTCAAAACGCCTCAACATCTCGCTTACCGAAGTTTCTCCTTTACTCCATCAATTTCAAAAATTACAAAAAGGCAGGATAGCCAATAACGTTATTGGCTCAGAAAAAGTCGAAGCCATTCAGGTTGTGTTCGATTCGTTAGGCTTGATGAAACTAGATTCCTTTATTAGCAATCGTCTCCCTTTACTCAATCTGCCCGCAGATATACTAGAAGCTTTACGCGAAGGAAAAATTGAATACACCAAAGCTAAGGCGATCGCTCGCATTGAAGATGAAAAAACTAGAGCGCAGCTTTTGCAGGAGGCGATCGATAACTCTTTATCGCTAACAAAAATTCGTGATCGAATCAAAAAATCTCAACCAAGTAAGCAACAGTCAGAATTAAAAACTCGCTTTGATGCTACTTATAAAAAGGTCAAACAAGCCCAAACTCTTTGGAACGATACTAAGAAGCAGCGGCAGCTAGAGGCACTGTTAACCAAGCTGGAAAAATTAATTGACGAAGAAGATTGATTTTTTTGTTATCGCGATCGCCAGCAGTTACCTCATTCACCTTCCAAGGTTTATGATTGACAAATTTATCTCGATACTCCAACCATAAATTAGAACTAACCAAAACCAAAGCGATCGCAACAATTAGTTCTGAAAGTTTCAGCTTTAATAAGAATACTTTTATTTGTAACTAATAAATTACTCACTTTCGCTTTTGCTTTCACTTACATAGTCTTGCCAAAAACTACGCTTTTGTTTGTTTTGAAGAGTTTCATATTCTTCTTCAAAAAAGCCCATATTAGTTGCAGCACTCTCAAGTCGCCAAGTTGACATTGATTCTGGATTATCGGGGTCGAGGAAGGTAATAAAACCTTTTATAGTTAGATCCATAGAAAAAGATAAATGATCCAAAGCGGGTCTAGCACAATCGCTCCAGTTTTCGGCTTCTAGATCGCGTTTTATTGCCTGTAATTCCTTAATCATGGGTGGCAGATTCATTCTTGACGTACTGTAAGATAGTTCTAAAACGTCCTGCCACTTTCGCTGATATTTTTCTAATACTTCGTAGGCAATTCGATCGTCTTCATTAGTGCAATATATTTTGGTATTAGACCAGGCGATTCGACCGCCAAAAAGGATCGAGACAATTACAAACAATCCTCCTATTGCGATCGCTTGCTTTTTTGATAGCGATGATAGTTTTGAAGATAACTTTGCAGAGAGGTTGGCAACTACATCGTTAGTTTTGGGTACTTTTTTAGATTTTGGAGTAGAAGCAGAAGTTTTTTTAGTTCGATCGCTCCAGCCACAGGCTGAACAAACTTGACGACCGCTAGATTTAAATGGTGGGGGTAATTTTGTCTCGCACCTAGGACAATTTTCTATACTCATACACCCCAATCTACAGATATTATGACTTCGGGAGTTATCGGTTGCTTGGACATAAGGTCACAAAGTTATTAGCGAGCGATCTCAAGCCATTAGCTATATATACATTTAGTAGTCAATATTTTTATACTGGCTACCAAAAACTAATAACCTAAAACTCATACATACCCTGCCAAAATAACCGCACCAAGTAACAATTGCTGTGATTTAATCCCAATCGTTCGCGAACTATTGTCCAAAGAAGGCAGCATTGGCGCGATCGCAATTATTAAATTCGCAACAAGAAAAAGTCGGAGCGGTTGTAACGCCGTTAATGTACCATATAAGATACTCTAACTAGGGAGCCAAAAGAAATTGAGTTGGCTGTCAAGCGACAGAAGGAACACCAAAAATATGTCCAATAATCCTCACACTGGCTCAAGGATTGATGATTTCTTACAAGAAGAAGGGCTTGATGAAGAATGTACGGCAATAGCCATAAAGCGGGTAATAGCCCGTCAGCTAACTGAAGAAATGGAACGGCAACACCTGAGCAAAACCGAGATGGCAAAGCTGATGCAGACAAGCAGAGCGCAGTTAGATCGGCTTCTCGACCCCAAAAAGACGGGAGTAAGCATTGAAACTATTACTAGAGCCGCTTCGGTGGTAGGTCGCCAACTGCGAATCGAATTAGTTTGACGGAATATATTTCGGAGTTACACGATGAATCTTTCTGACAACCAAAACAGAAAAACATGAAAAACTACAAGTTTACTTTTTTGAAGACAGGCATTGAAAGTATTGGAACACTAAAAGTTCATTGGGAGGTAGATAGAGATATAGTCAGCGATGACTATACCCCTTTTAACATCACTGCCAAAAAGCTGCTGAAAAAGTGGCTCGAACTAGTTCGCGAAAAATATCCAAATAATTTGATTCCTATATATTGGTTTGTTGAAGTAAGGGGAGATCGGACATCTGGCTTTGAAGCTATGCCGTTTCAACACGAATTACAGAAGGGGACTAATTTTTTAGATTATTACTCGTATCCTATCGATTGCGAGACAAATAAACCTATTAACTGGCTAGAGTTACCCGTAAGAGATAAGTTGTGGTTTCGCTCGCGCGATGACAAGGGCGGTTTTATCCAGCAGGCTACTGGCTGGAAGCCTTCTATATTGCAGCCATACGTTTATCTGCCTTCGTTAATTAACAGTTCATGCATAACAAACGAGAAGTATTGATAATGACTCTTTTCGATACCACCAGCCTATGAAAGCCTTAAATCTCGTTCAATCCCCTAGTAACCTCGTACCACTCCTCCCTAAGAATAGGTTGGCACCCGATTCTGGTTACGAGACTTTGCTCGATGATTGGCTGAACCGAACGCGATCGCCACATACAAAACGAATGTATCGAGCTAATGTTACAGGATTTTTTCATAGTTTGGGGTATCAGTTAACACCAGATCTACTCGCTCAATTCTTGCTACTCGATAGCCAGCAAGCGTTTGAGTTAGTATCACAATATCACGGGGCGTTAGTCACCCAGAAGCTAGCACCCGCGACCATTAACCAAAAGTTAGCCGCGATTAAATCATTAGTCAACTATGCGGCGGCGGCTGGCAAATGTCACTACACTCTCACCAATATCAAAGCCGAGAAATTGACCCAATATCGCGATACCAAAGGCATCCCCAAGGACCAGTTTAAGTTAATGATAGATGCAGTAGACATCAACACTATTAAAGGACTGCGCGATCGCGCAGTCTTACTTCTACTTTGGGGTAATGCCCTAAGAAGGTCTGAGATTGCTAACTGCGACGTATCTGACTTTATGCCGAAGGCAGGGGAATTAATTATTACTGGCAAAGGGAAAATCGGACAGCCCGAAACTATTAGTCTGGGCAAAGCAACGGTAAAGGCGATCTCTCTGTGGTTAGCTGCTAGAAAAGTTTATAAACCTTCAGATCCTTTATTCTGTGCGATACATAAAGGCTATTGGGGTAATCGGTTACACACCCATTCAATCTATAAGCTGGTGCAGAAGTACGCCAAGCTTGCGGGAATAGATAAAGTGATGTCGCCGCACAGAATTAGGCACTCGTCTATTACTGAAGCTCTCAACCTAACCAATGGCGATGTTAGAAAGGTTCAGAAATTAAGCCGACACTCTAACCTCAATACCTTGATGATTTACGATGACAATCGCCAGAATTTGCAGGGCGAAGTTACGGGAATGTTAGATGATTTGTTTTAGGGCAGAAGAAACYTTTATCGTTTAACTGAAAAATTGCTCTCGGCAGTCGCTCCAAGAGCATCTTCATAATTTAATGTATCCTAGAATACATTTGTTTTTTCACTTTATAGACCGTATAGAGTGAAAAATATTGGTTCGCACTATTTTTTTAGAACATATACCATCAATTTTTCTTTAAAACCTCTGTAATTGCTAATAATACCCAAAAGTTTTTAGACACGTTTTTCACTTTTTTTTTGCTATACAGTGAAAAATATCTTACTCAGAAGATAAGACTATATGGTGTTGGTATAGCAAGAGAGAAATTTTGGTCGGTAGGGGATTTTTTCATAGCAACTGTCCCACTTACGATTACTGGATATTAATTTCTTTATTGTCTGTAAGAACCATTTGACAATGGTTTTAGAAAAAACTGTCCCAGTAAAGGGTAAAAGTGGGACACTAACTCAAAATGCTCATTTTGTATGTTTAGCGAGCGCAGTAAAGTTGGATTCCTAAAATTAAAATTCTTTATATATATGGCTTTCAGCACTTTGAATTTCCTTACCGACCAAAATTTCCCCGTTGCTAAACAAACACCATTACCTGCCAGAAAAGACACGCCCTCAGATCTGGACAGATTGGATAGGTTAGCAATTCAAGTTAACAAAGAAGCCTTAATAGCTAAAAGATGCCAAGAAAATTACTTCGTCTCTTTTGACAATTATGAAGCTGCAAGAGCAGCAGGAGAAGTACTTACTCCCGAAATATTACCATCTTTAGATGTAAAATTTCATTCTATAAAAGCACCTTACAACAGCTACTAAATAAAAACCTCTGAAGAAAAATATCTTGGAGATAAATGGATATGCAAACAAAATTTAAACTTACGTAAGGGGTAAATTTACTCTTTCATAATCTGCAGATTGTCTCCAATCTGAAAAATCAAATGCCTTCCAAATTTCTCCTGAGTCTGTGTCTAGCTCAAAAGCTCCTACTTGAAAGAACAGTAGCTTAACCCCAAAGTTGTTAAATTCTTTTGATTTAGCGTAGCTATCGTAAAGTAAATTATGGCTAAACCAAAAATCTTCGCAATCGCACAAGAGACGAAATAAATTTCGATCTACTTTTTCTATGTATGTCATATTCAGTTTTTGTTTTTCATTTACGGGTATTTCTTTTTCTAACATTTGAAATTCTTCAGGCACGTTAAGTAGCAAAAAAAGCTTATCTTGGAAATCTTGAATTACTAACTCGTTGTAAAACATTATTTTATTATCGACAAAATTATCAATAAAACCAGAGACTGCAATTTCTCCATATTCTGCTGCTTCTAATAAGATGCGATACTTTTCTTCTCTTACGTGATATAAAAAAGCATCACTGCCAATTTCCATAGCCCAATCTGAAAGTCTAGGGTAACTATTGCCTTTTCTACTAGCATAAAAAGTATCTGGTACAGAAGCTTTGATAATTGTCCACTCTCGATCGATCGGACTTGGATATAAGCCAAATACCCAAATATATGGATTCATTCTATAACTTAAATAGGTTGAAATCCAAGCAATATGTCCAGGGTGGGAAGGAAAAGGCGGTTGAGATATCTTTACAAAGCCTTCATTTATCAAAGAATTTGTGATCGTTTGTTCAATTAAATCTGCGTTATGCGATCTTATGCAAACAGTACTGTTAAGGTGTATAAATTTTCCTAGATATTCATTAAACATTTTCGTTTTGAGCGTTGGTAAATGCGTGATGGGGCAAGTATAGCTATTATTAAAGACATTGCCGAATTGGATATATTTTAGGCAATGATTTTCTAAATTAACGCGATTGGAATAAGAAAAAAGACGGGTAGTAAGCTGAAAATAACGACAAATTTAGTGAACCTACCCTGTGTCTAGTTTAGAAGAATTATTTTGTTCTGTAGATGACTACTGATGATTTCGATTGTTCTTTGGGAACATCTGCTAGAGCCTCATTAGGCAGGACGTATGAAGCCGCAACTAATTTTTCGTCCCAATCGATGATTTCTGGAAACCGAATGTCAGGTAAGACTCGAACGGCAAATATTTCCTGTACCGCATCCTCAAATTTCAAAAAGGCAATAGTTTTGGCTGTTTTTAAGTCAACTATCCAAATTCCACAGATTCTCTCATTCAGTCTTTCCGTTAGAGGAATTCCACTAAATACAGCAGTTTCTCTTACTTGAGAAAGCCCAATAAATGCTAGAGAACCGTAAAAATCTAAGCCTCGCGTAAACCCTGGTAGAGTGGCAAATGTTTCCCACGTACCCGTATTGCGGTCGCAAACTGCAATGCTACCCTGTCCCGACTCTAATACCCAAAGGCGATCGTCATACCAGCGAGGTGAATGAGGCATAGACAAACCTCGGCAAATAACTTCGTGACTAGGCACGTCTATTAAAACTCCGCCTTTAGCTTTGTTTTTCCGCCATCCAGCCCTGCTGTCAGTTTCTCCCAAAGCCGTGACGTATTTTGGCTGATGGTTCACCATTGCCAAACCGTTAAGATGACAGCGATCTTCGGGAGTCAAGGCTGTGACAAATTTTGGTCGCCATCGAGGAACGAAGCTATATTCTCGATCCAAGGTACACAAACAAGAAAAGCGAGTATTGACAAACCATAAGTCCGAATTGTTTTCTCCTCCCCACTCCATCTCATGAATATCGATATCTCCCGTAATATGAGATTGTCGGGGTAAATAACAAGCGTCGTGTTTTCCTGCTGGCTCTATTTTACGTGCAATAGTAGGAGCATTTCTTAGCTCCCAAATTTTACTGCTACAACCAAGGGCGATTTTATGACGGTCGGCGGCAATACCCATCGGCTTCTGAAAGACCCGAAAGTGGGTATTTAAATGTTCGCCATCGGCACGTAGCACGACTAATTTTCCAGCTTGATAAGTTGAAATTATTAACGAGATTCCTAGTTTTTGTAGAATTTCGGGAAAGTTGTTGGTATGAACGCTACGCAATGGTTCACAATGGGCTTTCCTTGTTTCTTGAGCTTCAGTAGAGCGAGACATTTAAATTGAGTAAATAAGAAATAGAATCGGGATCTTTGACTGTTTGAGTTGTATTCCCAATCCAGAATAGCTCAAACATAAGGTTAATAGACATCGAATCAATCTCCGAAGCATACTTTTATGTTTTCTGCCCGTATTTGCTGAGATGTACTTTAGCCCGTTAACTATTTATTTTCTCTGAAACGAAATATTACTCAAAGTAATATGGCGATAATTGTTCTCGAAGCGATCTCGCTGTGAAAACACTAAGTTTGTAGATAAAGAGTAGAGCCGATACTCTGCACCATGTCAAACCGATGCGGCAAAACTAACAGAGCTTGCTATACTTTGCTAAAGTCAGATGTAACTTAAGTTATAGCCTTTTCGCGCAAGGCTGATAATGCTTGTTTAGCTACTTCTTCAGCACGACTTGAGGTAACTTTTTGATAGCGTAAAGTGGTTTCAATTTTTTCATGTCCCATCAGAGCTTTAAGTTCTTCGATGCCCATCAGACCTACTCTTTCGGTCGCAAAGGTATGGCGCAGATCGTGGAGCCGAAACCCTTTTAACTGTGGTTGTTCGGCAGTTAGGTCATGCCAGTCTCGATAGGCAGTTTGGTAGCTCAGTCGCGTGACTATTTTGGTCTTTGGTTGTTTAGCTGTAAACAGTGCGGGGTGATTTGGGTGTCTGTAGTATCGGTTGTATTTCTCCAAAACCAAAGCTAAATCTTCACCGTAAAAGCACCATCGCTTTTTGTTACCCTTACCCACAACTTGAAATTTACACTTGTCGAGGTCTAATTGCTCGAAATCTAACGCTAGAGCTTCGCCAATTCGCGCTCCCGTTCCGTGTAACAGCAGGATTAGAGTATGTAGACGGGAATACTTCTTTACTCGACTGTAAAGTAGCTCTAGCTGCTGCGGAGTCAGATAGCGGATAACTTCATCGCTGCCATGTTCGCCTTTGTCTCTGTCTGGCTTGCGTCGTTTAAGCTTGGTTAGAGGATTAGCACTGAGGTAGCCTTGTTCGATGGCAAAATTGAGTAGAGCAACTACGATCGCCTGATGGCGATTGTGAGTTGTGTATGATAAGTGACTCAGGCTGTTGAGGTATTGCTCTAGCTGCTGTCGAGTTAAAGTAGAGATCGCACATTGTCCGTGTCTTTGTAGCAAGGGAAGCAAAGTCGATTCGTAGGAGCGCACCGTACTCTTGCTTAAGTCGTTTCGTTCTAAAAATTGTGTAGCTAAACTTGCTAAAGTAATACTCACGATCTTGTCTGCTTTAGAATTGAACTCAGTTTACTATAAGTTAGTCAGAGTACCTACTTTTACCTACATATTTGCACAGTCTTTGACCATGACTATTAATAGCGAACATTTACCTCACAGCGGAGAAACGCTGGCTCAGTATCTAAGGCGGAGAAGAATTGGTCTAAAAATGAGTCAGGAACAAATGGCTCAAAAGATAGGAATTCACCCGCAGAGTTTGGGGAAAATCGAATCAGGGAAGACGACCAAACTGAGTTCTAAAACTAAAACTGGATTATCTAAAGTTTTGAAGGTTTCGGAAGATACACTCGATGCAGTCTGTCGGGGTGTTTTTGTAACGGAAGTGCAGTATCTCAAGATTTGTCCTCAATGCTGGATTCCAGGCACGGAAGCAGACTCAATTTGGCTAGACAGTCGCTCGAAATATTGTTTTATGTGCGGAACATTGCTTCGCGACCGCTGCCTTCGCTGTAACGAACTAATTCCTTCTTTAAAGTTCCGCTTCTGTGGTTACTGCGGTCAGTCTTATAAAGAACCGAATCAAGTAAAGCAATGATTTAAATTAGTTATCATTCAGACTCAAATTTAGGTGAAAAGATGACAAGCTTAACCTAATCTTAACCATATTGCGTCCTGTGACACCAACCTTCGCTTACCGCCGACTTCGAGTTCTGCTTAAATCTGTAGGCGATTGGACTGAAGTAATGGACTTTTGTAGTTTGTGTTGTTCTCTAATTCACTACATCCGAACAGAAATAATAACGCTACGAGCGTTCCAGCAATGATAATAAATTTCTCAAGCGAGTTTCGCTTTTTAAACCACTCTAGCCCTGTCTCAGAAGCACGATTTATCTGCAATGAAAGTGCGTCGCTAGCTTGTTTGCCCTGCTCTTCGGAGATCAAACCAAATAGATCTCGTTTTTGTACCAAAGACGATTTTGTTGAACTATAAGTTAAGCTTTCAAGCTCCCCATATAACTTTGTAGGTATTACCGCCACAAATTTACTATCATCAACTAATTCGACAGCTATAGTAAGTTTCGACTTATTCCCGCCAGAAGAAATACCCGCACCTAAACCAGCGAGTGCCCCAACACCTCCTAATAAAAAACCTGTTGAGATCGAACCTAAAAATCCCCATCCAGCAGTGCCAATAAAAGATTTAATGTTTTCTTTGTCGAGTATAGTTACCGATTTGATGTTATTTTTTAACTGTAAAGATTGATTAGCAGTAAGAGATACGCGGTGAAGGCTTTTATCCAATTTAATATAATCCCAGTTTCCTTCTTGCAAACTACCACCTAAAACTTTTATTTTCATGGTTTTTTGTTTTCATTTTATTTAGCTGGTAATAACAAAATAGCGATCGCGATCGCTTATTCTGCCAAAGATAATAATTGCTAGTAGTTGAAAAACAGTTACGCTACTGCTACAAAAATAGACAAGATATGAAAAAGCGCAAAAATAAAGAATCATCTATAGACTACGACAAGCGCTCTACAGCTGACAAAAGCCAAAAATACACGGAACAAGATAAAAAAGAACACGAAGCATTTTTAAAAAGAATCAGCGATCCTAATATTGTCTGAAAGCTGTGAATGTAGAGCGATCGCCTATCTTCTCATAAGGCAGTTAGAATAATGGAACTAGATCGATAGTCATTTTTCCTGCCGTCCAGGACTGTCCTAGACGAAATAGCACCTTACCTTTAACACCATTTCTTTCAACGTCAAGTAGCTGTCAATTATTATAAGTGCGATCGCGATCGCCAATTTTGAATTGTATATGCGATTGCTTGGATTTCGTTTAGCAACAGAAATCTTCTATCTTTGTGATGGTAAGCAGTCGCATATCGCGCCCTATTTCAACTGATTCCTAATATTTTAAAAATGATAAATATTGAATACGAGGAATTGCTGCCAGTTGTTATTAAGATTCCTAGTTTACGCCTACCTAGTAATTCGACAGAAGAACAGAAAAATTTTTGGGAATATCAAAAAAACATCTGGAAACCAATAGCAAGATATCTCGATTATTTAGAAAAACTGGAGCATGGCTTAAATCCTATTAAACCATTTCCCGCTCCTGATAACTATTCCGAAGCCGAAGCGGCACTAATAAATTATCTTGAGATTTCAGCAAAATATTACTGGCAATCATTTCAGGTAATCAAAGTAGGATGGGGATTAATCAAGCCCGATCCTCAGAACAGAATCAACATTTTCGATACACCTCGTACCGTCTTCTATAAATGCCTCGAAGAAGCTGCAAATAGACCGCTAAAACTTGCCTCAAGCAAATACGTGGAAACGGGCAAAAAGAGCATCAAAGAAATGTATGAAGAATTAAAAACTAATTACAAGTTCTACCGAGGAAGTCTAGACAAAAAGACAGAGTCTATAATGCGCGAAAAATTGGCGAAAAGCGATATCTGGGACTGGTGTATGTATTGTATTTGGGAAGATAGGTTTAACCCAAATGTTAATCCTAGTAATTTTCCTGGGACTCACCTAGCAAAAGCTTTTAGCGATTTTTGCCGAGCGCACCGCTCTCTCAACGGATTTTTCAACAAAAACCGCAAACACTTCACTACGTTTGTGTACAACGGAGGTCATGTAGTCAGCTCTAAAGGACGAAAAATCGATTTTTCTCCATATCTGCTTAACAAAACTTAATGTGAATTGTCTTTTAGGGAAGGAGCTAAAATTCAGGTTAATGTATATCTGTAGCTAGCAAAACCCAGCTCTATGCCGATATTTAATGTAACCAATCTATTTCTACTCGATCGTAGAGTGGAAGAAAACACTCTGGCAGATTGCGGTGAACTCCCGACCGAACCGCACGTCAAATCGGAGCCTCACGAAATCAGGAGAGCAAAAGCAGCGATCGCCAGACACAATGAAAAGAATGCAGACAAATCGCATATTCAGAGTAAGCAAAGAAGAAAATCATTTGAATTTTCTCAAGCGGATGGGGCTTAAATTTCTGTTAAGCCTAGCCTATTTACAAAACTCCTTCATACACAAGGAACTTCTTTGCAAATAAAAGCTAAGGACTAGCTGGTACTGCCTCCGCGAGAAGGTTATCAAGCTTCTCTACCACTCTCAAAAAATCAAATGAGAGATCAAATTTCACTTTAAGCATACCAGTTTTTTCATCGAGCGGCATTATTAAGGCTCGTAGAAAAATAATCTTTAGCTCCAATACAAAGAAGTTCCCCAAACCTTTACCTCTAGGGAACTTCAATGAAAACCTATTGCAATAATAACATACATTTAGACGTTTCGGTCTTAGAGCTACGGTATTTCGAGCGGCGATTAAGCTTAGCCCATCGCCCCTGGCGATCGCGACAGCTACAGGAACGGTATTTAAAATCTCTAATTGATACCAAGCAGCTAACGGGGATTTGCAATCTACTAGCGTTACGACCCGAATCAGTTCCAAACATACTAAAGCGAAGGCAGATACAAAGCCGCACCTCTAGCATCAAGGGAGGAGCGGCATCATGAAACACTTCAGAGAGACTGGTATAAAAGCCTTCCAAAAAGTTTTAGAACTAAACCGCCCCGTCGCTAATAGCTACGAAATTTGGTTTAAGCTCGGTCATAATAAAATTATCCGCGGCAACTATACGCCAGACGGTCATTTTCAAGCCCATCACACCAAAGGTAACGGCAATTCCAGAGTTTGCACTGCATTAATCCCAGATGCTTGGGGGTATTTAGCCGACTGGAGCCGTAATAACGATGGCGGTGTATTTTTTATTCCTACCCAACCTCAAGGGTATCCGCTTAAAAGTGCGATCGCAGTTTCAGATGATGTAGCTGCCGAACTCGACGACGGAACGCCTCAAGAACAGTGGCATAAAATTTCAGAATTTAGCCAAATATCGGAACTAAAACCAGCCTACATCGTTCATAGCGGCGGTAAATCCTACCATCCGCACTGGAAAGTAACAGAGCATTTGCCAATCGCGCAAACCATGTATTTACGGCGGCTGCTATGTATCGCTTTGGCTGCCGATCCAGTTATTGGTTCTAACCCCGCGCAACCGATGCGGCTACCTGKKTTCTATCGCAAAGAAAAAGGACGAGAACAGACGCTTGAATACTGGAGTGAGTGTAGATACACCTACGATGATTTTAGCGCGGGATTCAGGGCTTATTTTGCCGCTAAAGATATTCCCTTCCCCGTAACCCTATCAGACGAGCGATGGCGAATCTACAAACGCGATCGCCGTAACGGTAAATTAGATTTCTCAATTCTTACCAAACCAGAAGACGAACTTTATCCCAAGCCAAAAAACACGGTAACTACTCCTGTAAATACTAGTTATATAGGTAAAATTCCTCTAGAATTAGCTCTCTCTAAAGCCAATCAGGAAGCCTTAAAAGGAGTTGGCAGCGATCGTAACAATATAGGTTTGGCTATCGCTTGCGATTTAATTGGCTGTAACAATTGGCTAGTTAGCAACGGCTATTCTGTTGACGGCGATTCTTACCATCTGTTTATCAATTACTGTAGGGCTTGTGCTTCTGGTGGTGGCTGGAATCCTAGAGAATGGGAAAGCATTTGGCGATCTGCCAGTCGCGGTAATCCCTCCCCCTCCCGTCGCGACTTAAGTAGTTTCGTTCACTGGTATCGCTGGAAAAATGACTCTGAATACAAGCAGGCAGCGACCGCCGAATGGAAGAAAAATAATCCTTTACCTGTTGCCAAAGAACCAGACTCTATAACATATCAAGAATATGTCGCTTGGGAAAAAGAACGAGACGAGATCGAAGAAGCACAAGAGCGATCGGAGTTCGTTGATTGGTTAACAGCCAAAGCCAAGAGAATCGGCAACAAGCTAGCTAAAAACTTTCATAAAGGTTTTGGACAATACTGCATCAAGCACAACCAACAAAATGTCGATGTAGAGCTGCCTCAAATCATCAAATACCATCCTGAAAGCCCCCTTCCTACTCCCGAAGATTACAAAGGGAAAGAGCCGCCTAAAATCAAATTTAACAAGGGGCAGCGTATCAAAGTAGTTAACAAGTTGCGATCGCTAGGATGGCAGTTTGTGTTAGACGACTCGTTTATGGGACTCGGTAAATCTCATGAAATGGGGCAATATGCCAACGCCGAAGGTAAGGCTTGGTATGTAGACCTCAATCATCGCAACCCTACTACGGCTACAGTCGAGCAAAACTTCAAAGATCTTCCCGTGCGGCATGATGGTTTAAACCAAGACCCTTCGCGATCGACACCTTTGGGCAATCCTCATCTTAAATGGGCGGCTAAAGACGATCCGAATCCAGATCTTCCTAGTTTGTGTCACAATGCCCACAAATTCATCGAACTACAAAATAAAGGTTATTCGCTAGACGAAATCAAAGACGAAGGAGACGAATCCAGCCTCAATCCAATTTGTAAGAATTGTAAATATAATCGTTGGAAAGTAGAGGGGGATAATGGCGAGAAAATCGCCATCTGCGCCGCACAAATTGGAGAAGGTTACGGCTTTAGACACGCTCGAAAGCAGGGCTTATCTTACCCCAAAATTCGCGCTAGCATTGACAGCTTACCTAGCGTTGGAGATTACGACTATAGCAACGACATCGCGGTCGTCGATGAAGCCAGTCAGGTCATTCGCGGTACTAGAACCGTAAAGGCTAACGCGAAAGATTTCGCGTTAAAAATGTCGGAGTTAGAGCAGTATCCTTTGCTGTTTAACGCCTTAAAACAACTAAGAGACAACTTATTACCTTTACTTTCAGGTAGGCAAAAATTACCCTATGAAGGTTTAAACCATTCGCAACTAGTCGAAATTTTAAATACTCCACCGCCTGAAATTCTAGAAATAATTGATGTAATTGCAGAAATTAACCCCTGCTGGTCGGATTTAGCAGTAGAACCAGAGCGAGTCAAAGGCTGGGGTAAAAATTGGCGCGACTCGATGTCATCGGCGAACTGGTATCTCAGGCAAGAAGCGATCGCCATGACCAAAGAAAATATCGATAATTTGGCGAGTAATTTTTTGCCGTTATTGCTTTGCGTTTGGGCAAGGGTAACACCAGGAACAGTTAGAATCGACAGCCGCCGTCAGCTTCACGTCACCACTAAAGACACGCGACACGGCGAAACTCTGCGAGAAATGCAAATGGTAATTTTACTCGATGCTACTGCTAACAAACAGCTACTAGCAAAACGCATAGGTGTAAATCCCAATTCGATAATCGAGATCGAACAGGAGTTACCACCACTCGATAATTTGACCGTAGTTAACGTACAGATGGAAGGGATGAGCAGCAGTCAGTGGTCGGTTTCCTGCCTAGCCCGTCTTCAGGCATTCAGTAAATCGCTGCGTACGCAGCATCCAGACATTTCTATTTTGGGGCTTAAAAAACATGCAGGGACTTTAAAACTCGACGGCTGGTGGTTTAATGACAACCGAGGCAGTAACGCTTTTAAAGGCAAGAGCGCGATCGCCACTTTCGGTAAACCTCAAATAAATCTTGGTGTAGCACAGGATGAATATTTAACGCTCTATGGCAGCCTCGATGGATTTGATGAATTCTACCAAGGCTTGGTCGATGCAGAGGTTACACAGCTAATAGGCAGGCAGCGAGCGCACCTACATCCCAACACACAGTTTTTAGTTCACCTCGTCGGCACTAATCTCCAACTCGACCATCTACGATCGCTAGGGATAAATGCTGTCAATCGACATGCCGCCGAATTATGCCCTGAAGCTGGAACGCCAAAGCAGATTAGCAAATACAAGTTACTTAAAGCGATTGGTGTCATGCTCTCGCATAGTAACAAGATTACAGCCAAGAGAATCGCCAAAGTTGCGGAGATATCTATCGATCACACTAAAAACCTAGTCAGCGATTTTGGCGGACTAAAAGCACTAAAAAAATGGGTACTGCACCTATATGAATCTAATAGGAGTAGTACCCACTTTTTTAGATCAGAAGACTTGCTTCTAGATGTCAAAATCAGACATTGGATGCAGTTAGAGCCTATTGCTGCCGCAACAGAATTTATCGAAAACCTGAATAACTATGGCTGGCGCGACTTCCACGAATATTTAAGCCTGTTTAGCATCGAGATCCAAGCGGCAATCTGGGGAGCGATCGCGCCGTTAGTTTTACCAGAGTCAATATTGCAGGAATTTGAAAAGGCACTTTCACCACCTCCTGAATAGGAATTTCTCGATCGATACGAGCTTGTTCGCACCTCTGGTTCGCATCAGGGTTATTTACTCTAGTTATTTACGTAAATCATGCAAACGGAGCAATTGTCACTTCTTCCCGCCCCAAATACGCCGCCTAAGATAGTTAACTCTCACTCTTTGCCTACAGAACAAAAACTATACCCCAAGCTTGAGCTTAGAGATTACCAAAAACGAGCGATCGGACAAATCTATCGCTGGTATCGTTGGGGTAAAAAGTCAGTAATGCTTGTCTCTCCAACTGGTAGCGGCAAAACCCTAACCGCCAGTCAGATCGTCAAGGATGCGATCGCGAAAAAGTGTAAGGTACTATTTATCGTGCATCGAGAACCATTGGTAGACCAGACGGCTTCTACTTTAATTAAGTACGGTGTAAACAGTGAAACGATTGGCTATATCAAAGCAGGGTATCCGCAGCCAAGTGGTGGCGAACTCATTATTGTTGCTAGCATTCAAACTCTAGCCCGTCGCCAATATCCTCAAGGAATAGGCTTGGTGGTGTTTGATGAGTGCCATACCACTATCTTCTATAAATCTGCCCGACAGCTAATTTATCATTACGCTCGCGCCCCCGTCGTGGCACTGTCTAAAGTAAAGTTCCTGCATCTGACGGCTACCCCATTCAGAACCAAACCCAAAGAGTATTTTGGCAACGAGATCGAGGCAGTAGTTAAAGCTCCCGATCTTAAAGAGTTAATTCAAAAGGGGTATTTGGTACCAGCTAGGCATTTTGGTTACAACGGCATCGCCGATTTTTCCAAGCTAGAGACGGGTAGCGATGGTGACTTTAAAAACTCACAAGTCGCCCTAGCTGTCGGCGATCGCCACTATAACGAACAAATAGTCAGGTTATTTTTTGAAATTTGTCCGCGTCGAAAAGCGATCGCTTTTGCCGCGTCGGTAGAGCAATCATTACTACTGGTCACGTTATTTAAAGAAAAGGGAATAGCGATCGAACACATTCAAGCCGAGACATCGATAGAAGAAAGGCGGCAGATTTTTGCTCGTTTTAAACTTGGTATCACCCAGATTATTACTTCAGTAGGTACGCTTACCGAAGGGTTCGACGAACCGACGGTAGAAGCGGTAATTATCGCTCGTCCTACCAAGTCTCCAGCTTTATTAATTCAAATGTGCGGACGGGGCTTGAGGCTGTCTTCCGCTACTGGTAAAAAAGATTGCCTGCTACTCGATTTTGGCGAAAATTTCAAACGTTTAGGTAGGATTGACGCTGCTAGAAAGGTTTCTTTATGTCCCAGAGCCACTGTCAAAGAAAGAGAGGTACAGCTAAAATCGTGTCCCAACTGCCACGCCCAACTAAACATCTTTTGCCAGATTTGCCCCGAATGCGGCTATGTTTTCACGTCGGATAAAGAATCAGAACCAGAAGACAATTACGCGGCGAAGTTTGGCGAATTTCTCGATGCTGAAACCCTAGAAAAGATAACCTATATCCGCGCCCAAAGAAAGACGAGGTTTACTAAAAATCTGCCGCCAGACGAGCTTTGGCAGCTATGGGAGCAACGTTATCCCCGTAACTTACTCTATAACGATTGGCTGTACCAAGCCGTATTTCGCGGCGATCGCTCTACTGCTGCCCAGCAGAAATTTTTGAGTTATCTATATTCCATTAGCGATCGCGAAACCTGGATTAAATACCAAATGCAGCTAGAGTTTGGTTCTAAGTCGTCAATTTCTACTACTAGATTGCAGTGGTGGGAAGTTTTACAGTTACCGTTTGATTCTACAGCCGAGCAAGTAAAAGTACGATACCAAGAATTGGCTAGAGTCTATCAATCAGATGACGAGCGAATCAAATTACTAAATTGGGCATATCAAGAATCTGAGAGCGATCGCTTGCTGTCTTTACACCAATAGCTGCGATCGGTGTTCGGAAGAAAAGTTGTCGGAGTTAGAAGCTATCACGACATTATTTTTTACTCTTAGTGCGATCGCACTATCTTGACTATTTATGCAACTAATGACAATATGTAATTAGGCGTAGCCTACGAGGTTTCCCATTTGGAAGCCGTTATGAGTCCACTCAAATAGGAGTTGGGCTGTAGCATTTAACTATTACAAATTAACTCATTTGCCTAGTGTCAACTAGGTCAAAGCAACTATATTTGATTCCTAAATAATTAACCTCATCACAGTCATAAAGGCAATCAATAAGTTTCTCATGTTCGAGTAAATGCTTGTACGGGCGATTGTTTTTGTCATATCCCCCCATAGCCATAGGCCATAAATACAAATCTGCGATTTGAACTATTGGTGAAGATTTCTGTTTAGGCTTAAATTCGTAAAGTATGTTTTTAAAATCTTGTGGCGTAAGGGGGCAATACTGAAAAGAATTTGTTTGATTGAAAGGCATTCCTGAAGTTTTGAGTTCTTGGTAATAGCTTTTAAGTGTATTGTCGTCTTTCCTTGAACATCTTTCGGGTAGAATACGAAGCCTATAATCCTTCTTTTTGGCGTACTTAGCAGCTCTCTCCACCACGATATTGAAAGCTGTTTTGCAAAGATGCCACCGCTTAGAACCATACCGATTTTTATAGCGATGATTATATCCTGGTCGGTCGATAGTACAGGCAATACCAATTGCTGGTATTTGTACTACTAAATCGGATAGTTCGGTAAGGAATTTACTCCGCTTTTCTTTGTCAAATTCCAGCCAATGAAACTTTTTGGCATAATTTCTTATATCGGTAGAGTGAAGGGGATAGTCTATATTCCAGTTGTCGCAGAAATTTTTATACAGTTGACGAGCCTTATTTTCATCCTCGTCTTTGAGAAGAACACCACCAAAAGCAAAAAAATCATGTCCATGATCTGGAAGCTGCTCTTTAGGATTTCGATCGGGGCATTTTGACCCAGATTCGTCAAGATAAAAATTTATGACTTTGACCATCTCTAGGTGACTTGAATATTAAACGTTACTGTTATAGCCTTTTCAGAGACTAAATTCATACATTCGATTGTTCTCTCAGCTTCTCTACATTCCTAACCTCATTTCAATATCTAAATCGTTTCCGTAAGTCTAGAAGCGATCGCGTCGAAAATTAGTATTTAACAAACTGCCGTCGATAAAACAGATATAGACCTTTCCACACAAAGGATAAAGACTGTTACAGATGATGCCTATATTGTTAATAGACCAGAAGAATTATCTGTGACAGAGAAAGATAGTTCTCGCCACTTCAACTTAGGCGATCGCTCGTCAGTAGCGATAAGCGATCGCCCGCTGTTTGGCAACAATGCCAAGCTTTAACCGCTTAATTTACGCTGTGAGTAAAATGCTCACAGCGTAGTGAGTAAAATGCTCACTGCTTTCATATATATAAAAAGAACATTAATAAATAACTACTGAGGAAAAAAATTTTAAATTCAATTTTGGTAGCTAAGAGCGATTGGCGATTATTGCTACTTAAAAATGTTCCGCAGCCGCGATCGCTAAAGCGGCTTTATTTTGCCCGTATTGGCTTTAGATTGCGATTGAGGGTAAAGGTAGCGTTAATTTGTTTTTCAGTTGCTTATGGCTCATTTTAGAGGGTATAGGTTGCCGCAGTAGATGTTTCTTTAGCTGCGATTTTTTTAGCTGGAGTAGTAAGGCGATCGCTTGTCAGTAACGATAAGCGATCGCGGCTATCCTCTCCCAAACGACAAACATAGTTGCTTTTAAAACACCAGTTTCGCTCTGCGGTAAGCCAACGGTCAAAAAACAAGCGGGACGAATCGGGACGGGTTAACAGGCAGCAATGTAAATTGCTGCCTGAAACTATTGAAAAATCATCATGGGAATAATTGAAATAGCAAAAAATCAAAAACTTTCGTCGGTATAGCGACAAACAAACTGAACAATCATGAAAAAAAAATCCAAGGTAGCCGACACGATCTCTCGCACTGCCAAGAGCATGGAATTGAT